>NZ_LZKE01000017.1:0-3548 GCF_001672675.1 Mycobacterium sp. E2327 | reverse complement strand
TGGACGGGCTGACGGTGCCGACCCTGGTGATCGGCAGCGAGCGCGACCGACTGACACCGATCGGCCAGTCCCGCAGGATCGCCCGAACCGCGCCCAACGTCGTAGGCCTGGTCGAGCTGCCCGGCGGCCACTGCTCGATGCTCGAACAGCCGCGCGAGGTGAACCGCCACCTGCGGGCCCTGGTGGAATCGGTGACCCAGGACGCACGGGTGCGCCGCATCAGCTCATAGCAGGGCGGCGATCTCGGCGGCCGCCCGCTGTCCGGACCGGACGGCGCCGTCGAGGAATCCGGTCCACTCGTCCGCCGTCTCGGTGCCTGCCCAGTGAATCGGCCCGACCGGCGCGCGCAACCACGGCCCGAATCGCGTCCACGAGCCCGGCGGCACCGCGGCGGTCGGGCCACCCGGAGCGAAATCCTCTGCGCCCCAACGCTGATCGACGTAGTCGAGGGGTTTGAGCGCGTCGTCGCCGAACAGCGACGCGAAACAGCGCAACGTGTCCCGGCGGCGCTGCTCGGTGGGCAGCGAGTCGAACGCGCGGGCATCGACGAAGCCCATCAGGATGCCCGGGCCGTCGGGGTGCGGGCTGACGTCGAAGGTGATGAACACCGGCCCCTGGTCCGACAGCGCCTGCCCGGAAAACCCGTCGGCGCGCCAGAATGGCGTCTCGTAGGCCGCGTACGCCTTGCTGAGCCGGCCCTGCGGCCAGTTGGCGGCGAGCTGCTCGTATTCGGCGGGCAGCGGGGGAGCGAACTCGATCGACGCGCGATGGGCCGGCGGGATCGCGACGATGACGAACCCGGCCTCGGCCGAGCCCACGTCGGTCGTGACGGTGACCCCGGCCCCATGCCGCTCGATCCGCCGCACCGGCGCGCCCAGCACCACGCGCGCGCCGAGTTCGGCGGCGGCAGCCTCCGCGATCTGCTGGGTGCCGCCCGGGAAACGATCCTGCTGGGCGCCGTTTTCGACGTCGAGCAGCGGGTCCAGCCCGCCGGCCGCGTGCACGTAGCGCGCGGCGTGCAGCATCGACACCTCGTCGGGTTCGCACCCCCATGTCACCCGGGCCACGATGGCCATCAGGTCGTGCGAGGACGCCGACGCGCGCACCGAGCGCAACCATCCGCCCAGCGACATGCCGTCCAGCTCGCGGGCGCGCCGGGCGTCCCACGGCGCCGCCACCGGCACGCTGCGCGCGATCCGCTCGAATTGCCAACGCAGCCGGCCGATGTCGAGCAGTCCGGTCAGCGACACGCGCGGGATGGTGCCGCGGTAGGGGCGCGCCCAGCCGCGCCAGTGGATCACGTTCTTGCCGTCGTGGTGGGTGGGGGTGGTCGGCACCTCGAGCTCGGCCGCCAGCGCCAGGACGGCGGTTTGGGTCGGGCCGACGAAAGTGCCGCCGAGATCGGCGGGCAGCCCGGCGACGCTGCCGGTGAACGAGCGGCCGCCGACCCGGTCGCGGCCCTCGAAGACCAGGACGTCGTGGCCCTGCCTCGTCAGCTCGCGCGCGGCGGACAGCCCGGCAAATCCGGCACCGACCACGACGACGTCGACGACCGGCGGCGGCTTTGTCACGCCGTCTAGTCAACAGCATTTTGACGATTTCGTAGGATAAATTTCCATTGCCGGTCTAAGTACGCGCTCAAGGTGGGCAGATGAGGGTCTTCACGGCGTTGTACGGGCCGGTCGACGCGGCCGGGCGCGCGCGGGCGCTGCGCGACGCCGGGGCCAGCGGTGTCGCCACCTTCGAGGGCCAGCACGACGTGTTCGCCCCGCTGACGCTGGCCGCCACGGTGGGCGGCCTGGACCTGATGACAAACGTGGCCATCGCGTTTCCGCGCAATCCGATCCACCTGGCGCACCAGGCCAACGATCACCAGCTGCTGAGCGGCGGGCGGTTCTTCCTCGGCCTGGGCACCCAGATTCGTCCGCAGATCGAGAAGCGTTTCGGCGCGCAGTTCGAACACCCGGTGGCCCGCATGACCGAGTTGATCGCGGCCCTGCGCGCGATCTTCGAGGCCTGGAACACCCGCGGCCGCTTGGATTTTCGCGGCGACTACTACCGGCACACCCTGATGACGCCGACGTTCAGCCCCGGCCCGAATCCATACGGTCCGCCGCCGATCTATGTTGGCGCGCTGGGGCCGCGGCTGACCCGTGCCACCGCCGAGCACGCCGACGGCCTGCTGGTGATGCCGTTCGGCACCAAGCGGTTCCTGCACGAGCACACGATGCCCGCGGTGCGCGACGGGCTGCGGGCCGCCGGCCGGCGGCCCGAGGAATTCGCCGTCATTCCCGAGATCATCGTGTCGGCCAACTCCGAGCCGGGGGCCGACGCGAGCACCCGGCGGCTGCTGGCCTTCTACGGGTCCACCCCCGCCTACCGCCCGGTGCTGGCCGCCCACGGCTGGGAGGCCCTGCAGCCGGAACTCAACGCGATGTCCAAACAGGGTCGCTGGGAGGAGATGGGCGGGCTCATCGACGACGAGATACTGCACACCATCGCCGCCTGCGGGACGCCCAAGGAGATCGCCGCCCACATCCGGGATCGCGTCGACGGCGTGTCGGACACCGTGTGCCTGTATCAGCCGTCGCCAATCGGGCTCGAGACGCTGTCGGAGATCGTGGACGAACTGCGCGCGTCGGGTCGAAAAGGCTAGGGCGCGACCGTCAACCAGTCCTTGAAGCCCGACGGGTCGTGGCGGCCCAGCGCGCCGTGCTCATACAGGCCCCAGCCCTCCACCGGGTCGCCGTCGCCGTCGCGGCAGACCGCGCGGCCCACGTGGTCGATGACGCCGAAGCCGGACCGCGCGACGATGGCCGGGTCGGTCATGTCGTAAGTCAGCCGCTCGACGAACTTCTCGCCCTTCCACATGCCGTGCAGCCAGTCCGAGTCGCCGCCGTAGCCGCCGCCGACGTGAATCGGCACGGGCAGCTTCGATTCCACGTCGAAGTGAACCGGGGTGCCGTCCGGCGCGGTCGCGTCGATGGTGGCCCCGGTCGGGATGCGGGTGCCCGAGCGGTAGTGGATTTTCACCCGCGGCCAGCCCAGCTGCTCGACGCGCCCGTCGCGCCACACCCGGGTGCAGTCGTTGAGGGATCGGAACCCGTTGGGCTCCTCCTGGATGATCAGCACGATCGCGAACTCGTCGAACGCCATCGGCACGTAGAGCCACCACATGCCCTCGAACGGCGGGTCGGCGGGCCGGCCCGCGGGCTCGGGCTCGCCGATCGGCCGGATGCCCCAGGACCGGTCGCGGCTGCCCAGCCAGGTCGCGGGGTCGACGGCGATCTCCTCGCCGTCGATGGCGATGCGCCCGCTCCAGGAACCGAGCTGGGCGAACCGCTGCGCGTCCAGCGTCACCCGGTTGCCGGACCGCATCAGGTGCGGCTGTTCCTGCACGACGTCGAACAGGCCTTGCCACGTGAGATCGGCTGCGAGGCCTTCGGTTTCGTCGAGGACCAAACGCAGCTTGCGCAGCGGTTCGCTGACCTCGATGCGGTAGCCGTTGACGTTCTGGTTCAGCCGGTCCTGGTCGATCGCGTCGGACA
>NZ_LZKE01000016.1:0-12153 GCF_001672675.1 Mycobacterium sp. E2327 | reverse complement strand
GGACGCCCTGATCAAGGCGCTGCCCTCGATCCGGCGGCGGGTGGACGGGGCGGCGCTGGTCATCGTCGGCGGCGGGCCGTACCTGGACGCGCTGCGCAAGCTGGCCACCGACTGCGGCGTGGCCGAGCACGTGACGTTCACCGGTGGTGTGCCCGCCGCCGACGATGACCAGCGCCGCCCCGTCCACCCGCCGCCGGATCGAGGGCAGCGCCTTGATCAGGGCGTCCTGACCCTTGCGCGGCACCAGCCGCGACAGGCACAGCACGGTCGGCCGCTCGCCGAGCCCGTAGCGGGCACGCAGCTCGGCCCGGGCGGCCGGATCGGGCCGGAACCGGTCGGTGTCGACGCCGGGCGGCAGGTATTCCAGCCTCGCCTCGGGGCCGAACGCCGCCGCGAAGCGCGACCGGGTGTAGCGGCTCACGAACGTGACGACGTCGGTGCCGTCGCCGATGCGACGCAGCACCGACCGCGCGACCGGAAGCATCGACCAGCCAACCTCGTGGCCGTGCGTGCTGGCCAGCACCCGGGTCGCCCCCGCCTGCCGGGCGCGCGGCGCCAGCAGCGCCAGCGGCGCGGCCGCGCCGAACCACACGGTGTCGATCCCGTGCTCACCGATCAGCCGGCGCATCCGCCCGTCCACCGCCGGGCCCGGCAGCATGAGGGTGCCCGGGTGGCGCACCACCCGGTACCCGGCCGCCTCGGCGGCGTCGTGGAAGGCGTCGGCGCCCTTCCATTGCGGCGCGTACACCAGCACGGAGTGTGAGCCGGCGCGGGCCAGCCGCCCGACGAACTCGCCGAGGTAGGACTGGATGCCGCCTGGGCGGGGCGGAAAGTCGTTGGTTACCAGCAGGACCCGGCTCACCTGCGTAGGCTAGCCTGGCGACGATGCAGACCGTGTCACGGTCTGAGGTGGGGGCACCTCCCGCTCGCGGGGGAGAGTCAGGCAATCCCGCACTAGCGGGCCGCCCACTGGTGCCAGTGCACCAGCAGCCCGGCGGGGTCGATGTCGAGGACCGCGTGCACGGCGGTGGGCACGTCGGTGTGCCCCACACCGCAGCTGGCCAGGTACAGGTCGCGCAGCTTGGGCGCCCCGTAGGTGTCGGCCACGAACCGGGCGAACCACCACGCGCGGTCATACGCCAGCGAGCGCTGCGGCCCCGGCGCCTCCAGATCGGCATCGGTCGGCAGCGTCAGCGGCACCGGCAACGCATCGGCGGGCACCGGGGTCTGCGGCCGGGCGACGAAATCGGCCACGCCCTCGGTGAGCCACTCGGGCGCGTCCGACGTGGTGTAAGGGCGGGCGGCGTAGTGAAAAAGCTCGTGCGTCAAGACAATTCGCAGCGCGCCCTCGTTCATGTTGGCGGCGCCCGGCGCAAACACGATCCGTTGGCCGAGCACCAACCGGTGCACGGGGTCGACGCGCTCGGCGACCGTCACGGCCGCGATGTCCGCCCACTGCGAAGGCGGTCCCCCGCCGGCCGCGGCGCGAAACTGTTCGTCGGAGCCGGCGGCGAGCACGGAGATCTCGCGCGGCCAGTCCACACCCCAGAAGGCCTCCACCGCCTTGATCGCGGTGCCGATGTTGCTCGCCACCCGGGACAGCAGCCGGTCGCTGGCCGGGCCGCCCAGGCCGACCAGGCGGACGGTGCGGTCGCCGATCACCAGCGATTTCGCCCCGGCGCCGGCCTGGCTGCGCGCGGGCGTGACCAGTTGCGCGTGTCTTGCCTTGCTGTCGGCGGCCTCGTCGAAGGGCACGGCCGCGGCCACAATCAGCTCGAGGGCAAACACCCAGGCCAGCAGGATCGGCAGCCGCCGACGCCAGACGGAACGGTCAGTAGCGGCGGGCGTCGTGGACTGGGCCTGCGGCATTCATCGGAACCACCCGCACCGGCTGGCCGTAGGTGGAGGAATGGATCACCATGCCGTCACCGACGTACAGGCCGCTGTGTGACGCGTCGTTATAGAAGGTCACCACGTCGCCGGGTTGCAGATCCGACAGCGCCACCGGCTGACCGCCCTGGGCCTGTGCCTGGCTGGAGTGCGGCAGCGAGATGCCGGCTTGCTGGAACGCCCACATCACCAAACCGGAGCAGTCGAAACCGCCGGGTGCGGCACCGCCCCACACGTAGGGCGAGCCGACCTGGGTCAGCGCGGCCTGCACGACGGTCGCGCGGTCACCGCCGCCCACACCACCGCCGGGAGCCATTCCGGGCACCCCGGGACCTGGCATTCCGGGCATCATGGCGTTGATCGGCGGAGCGTCGGCGGGCGGCGCGCCGGGTGGCGCCGCGTCCGGTGCCGGCGCGCCCGGAGCCGGGAGACCCGCCGGGATCGGCCCGGGGTCGGCGAGCGCGGTGCGCTGTTGCGGCGTCAGGGAGACGTATTGCGACTTGACGACGGCGATCTGCACCTGCAGCTGGCTCTGCTTGGACTGCAGGCTCGCCCGTACCGCGGCGGCCTGCTCGGCCGCGCTCTTCGCGTCGGCGGCGGACTTGGCGGATGCCTGCTCGGCCTTGGCGGCCTGCTCGCCGGCGATGCGGTAGTTCGCCATTTGCGTGCGCATCTGCGTCGCCATCAGCCGCTGCACGGCCAGCTTGTCGATGAGGCCCTGGGGCGACCCCGCGGTCAGCATGGCCTCCATGCCGTCGACGCGGCCACCCATGTACTGCGCGGCGGCGAGCTTGTTGACGGCTCCCTGGAAGGCGGCCAGGCGGGCCTTCGCCGAATCCACCGCGGCCTGGTCATCGGCGTGCTTCTTCTCCGCCGCCTGCTGGGCCGCCAGCTTTTGGTTGAGGTCGAGCTGTGCGGTGTGCATCGCCTCGGTGGTCTGCTCGGCCTGACGCGACAGCTGGTTGAGTTTCGCCAGCGCGTCCTCGGCCGGATCGGCCGAGGAAATCGCGGCAAAAGTCCCCGCGAAGACGGTCAAGCCCGCTAACGTCCCGAGGGCAGAACGTGTAATGACACGCGCACACGGGTACCTACTAGCGAAGCTCAAAATTGCATCCTTAAACGGCCTAGGACGGCTGATGCCCGGCACTGCCGGCGCGCCGTCGGACGAGTTTAGGTCTCAAACAGGTTACGAAACGATATCGACGTTTGTCCAAGCGGGATCGTTAAGAAATCGGAAAGATTTCTGGCCTTACTTTGTGAATAATGGCAATCCCCTAAGACGGTCCAGCGGTTTTGGCGCACAAGGCAATTAAGCTACACCAGACCCGCGGCCGCGATGAATCGGCACCAGACGCAACCGCGGCGCCAGCCCGACCTCTGCGAGCACCTCGAGTGCCTCCCGCTCGTCCTGCAACAACGTCTCCGGCACCCCGAGCAGGACGCTGACCACGCAGTCGCGGCAGCCCGGGCCGCGCACCGCGCAGTCGTCACAATCGATCACCACCGGCGCCGCCCCGTCGGGGTGCGCGTTGCCGTTGCCGTATGCCATCAGGTGCCGTCCTCTCGGTCTGGCCTCGTGAAGCTCATACCCGCACGCTAACGACGGCCACCGACATGTCTCGCCCGCCGCGTCGCGCCCGGCGTGGGAACCCCGCGACTGTCGGTGGACATGCCTAACGTCACCGCCATGGGTGCGAGCGGTGCGACTCAGCTGAGTTTCGCCGACTTGGGCCCGCGCTGGGACCCGGCCGCCTCCCCGGTCTCCCCCGTCGACGAACTCCCCTTGCGCGAAACGACTTTCGTCGTGGTGGACCTGGAGACCACCGGCGGGCGCACGAAAAGCGCCGACGGCACGCCGTGCGACGCCATCACCGAGATCGGGGCGGTCAAGGTCCGCGGCGGCGTCGTGCTGGGCGAGTTCGCCACCCTGGTCGACCCGCAGCGCAGCATCCCGCCCCAGATCGTGCAGCTCACAGGGATCACGACGGCGATGGTGTGCGACGCCCCGACCATCGACGCGGTGCTGCCGATGTTTCTCGAGTTCGCCGGGGGCGCGGTGCTGGTCGCGCACAACGCCGGGTTCGACGTCGGATTCCTGCGGGCCGCCGCCCGGCGATGCGACATCGCCTGGCCCCGGCCGCCGGTGCTCTGCACGGTCCGCCTGGCCCACCGGGTGCTCAGCCGCGAGGAAGCCCCCAGCGTGCGGCTGGCCGCGCTGGCGCGACTGTTCGCCGTCGCCGCGCAGCCGACGCACCGCGCGCTCGACGACGCCCGCGCCACCGTCGAGGTGTTGCACGCCCTCATCGAGCGAGTCGGCAACCAGGGCGTGCACACCTACGCCGACCTGCGCTCGTACCTGCCCGACGTGACACCGGCCCAGCGCCGCAAAAAAGTGCTGGCCGAAGGGCTGCCGCACCGGCCCGGGGTTTACCTGTTCCGCGGACCGGCGGGCGAGGTGCTCTACGTCGGGACCGCCGTCGACCTGCGTCGACGGGTGGGCCAGTACTTCACCGGCGCAGATCCCCGCGGCCGGATGAAGGAGATGGTCACGCTGGCCGGCACCGTCGACCACGTCGAGTGCGCACACGCGCTGGAGGCCGGCGTGCGAGAGCTGCGGATGCTGGCCGCTCACGCCCCGCCCTACAACCGGCGGTCCCGGTTCCCGCAGCGGTGGTGGTGGCTGGCCCTCACCGACGAGGCGTTTCCGCGGCTGGCGGCGGTGCGGGCGCCGCGCCACGACCGCGCCGTCGGGCCGTTTCGCTCCCGCACCGACGCCGCCGACACGGCGGCCGTGCTGGCGCGGTTCACCGGCGTCCGGACCTGCACCGCGCGGCTGGCCCGCTCGGCGCTGCACGGGCCGGCCTGTCCGGAGGTCGAGGTGTCGCCGTGTCCGGCCCAGCGCGGCGCCACGGCCACCCAGTACGCCGCGGCGGTGGCGCGCGTTGCGGCCCTGATCGACGGGCTCGACGACGGCCCTCTGGAAGCCGCCGTGCACCAGGTCACGGCGCTTGCCGAGCAACGACACTTCGAGAGCGCGGCGCGGCTGCGCGACCGCGTCGCCGCCGCCATCGAGGTGCTGTGGCGCGGCCAGCGGCTGCGGGCGCTGGCCGCGCTGCCCGAGCTGATCGCCGCCGCGCCCGACGGTCAGGGCGGCTACCACCTGGCCGTCGTTCGCTACGGGCAGCTCGCGGCGGCCGGCACGGCCAGGCGCGGAGTGCCGCCGATGCCGGTGATCGATGCGATTCAGACTGGCGCACAGGCGATCCTGCGCGCGGCGGCCCCGCTCGGTGGCGCGCTGGTGGAGGAGACGGCGCTCATCGCGCGCTGGCTGGCCGCGCCCGGGGTGCGCATCGTGCGGGTTTCGGGCGCCACCGACGACGGGTGGGCCTCGCCGGTGCGGTCGGCCGGCGTTTGGTCGGCGTGGGCCGCGCTGGCCCGCTCGGCGCGGGTGGCCTCCCAACAGGATCTGGCGCAGGTCGAATCAGAGCTGCTGACCGAACCGCACCCATCGCGCGAGCAGCTGTTCGGCCGCCCCGGAGTCGATGGCCGTGCAGGCGCGCCCCAGCCCGTCCTCCCACGCCGGCAGCCATTCGGCGCGGCTGGATAGGCCGGCGTGGGCGACGATCGCCCCGGCGGCGTTGAGCACGACGGCGTCGCGGACCGGGCCCTTCGCCCCGCCCAGCACCGCACGCGCCTCGGCGGCGTTGGCCTGGGCGTCGCCGCCGACCAGCTCGTGCAGCTCGGCGCGGTCGAACCCGAACCCGGCCGGGTCGAACGTCAGCCGGTCCACCGTGCCCGCCTGCACCCGCCAGATCGTGCTCGTGGTGGTGGTGGTCAGCTCGTCGAGGCCGTCGTCGCCGTGCACCACCAGCACGCTGGACCGGCGCGACGCGAACACCCCGGCCATCACCTCGGCGAGGTCGGCGAACGCGCAGCCGATCAAACCCGCCCGCGGCCTGGCCGGATTGGTAAGGGGCCCAAGGAGATTGAACACCGTCGGCACCCCGATCTCGCGGCGCACGACGGAGGTGTGCCGGTAGGACGGGTGAAACAACGGCGCGAAGCAAAACCCGATCCCCACTTCGGCGACGCTGCGCGCGACCTCGTCGGGTTCTGCGTCGATGCGCACCCCGAGCGCCTCCAGCGTGTCGGCGCCCCCGGACAGCGACGACGCCGCCCGGTTGCCGTGCTTGACCACCGGCACACCGGCGGCGGCCACCACGATCGACGCCATCGTGGACAGGTTGACCGTGTTGACGCCGTCGCCCCCGGTGCCCACGATGTCGACCGCGTCGTCGGGAATTCCCGTGGCGGGCAGCGAGCGGGCGTGGCTGAGCATGACGTCGGCCAGCTCGCTCACCTCGGCGGCGGTGGGGACCTTCATCGTCATCGCCACCGCGAAGGCGGCGATCTGGGCGGGGCTCGCGTCGCCGGACATGACCTGGTCCATCGCCCAGCCGGCCTGGCCCCGCGCCAGGTCCTGCCCGCCCGTCAGGCGGCCGAGGACCTGGGACCACGACGGTGGCTCGCCGGGGGTCTCAGCGGGTTCGGATGACGCGGGCACGCGCCGATGGTCCCATGAGGATCACCGAGCCCCCAACCGTTGCCGCAAGGGGGGCCGCTGGCGCTGCCGGAAACGCCGATTCGCGAAATTTCCGACCCGGGTAGAGTTCGACAACTACAAAGCGTCATACTTGCGGATGTGACCAGCGCTGTGGGGACCTCGGGTACTGCGATCACGTCGCGAGTGCATTCGCTGAATCGGCCCAACATGGTGGCCGTCGGCACCATAGTTTGGCTTTCCAGCGAACTCATGTTCTTTGCTGGCCTGTTCGCGATGTACTTCACCGCGCGGGCACAGGCCGGCGGGAAGTGGCCGCCGCCGCCCACCGAGCTGAACCTCTACCAGGCCGTGCCGGTGACGCTCGTGCTGATCGCGTCGTCGTTCACCTGTCAGATGGGCGTGTTCGCGGCCGAACGCGGTGACGTGTTCGGCCTGCGCCGCTGGTACGTGATCACGTTCCTGATGGGCCTGTTCTTCGTCCTCGGCCAGGGCTACGAGTACTACCACCTGATGTCGCACGGGACGACCATCCCCGGCAGCGCCTACGGCACCGTCTTCTACCTGGCCACCGGCTTCCACGGCCTCCACGTGACGGGCGGCTTGATCGCCTTCATCTTCCTGCTGGCCCGCACCGCGATGAGCAAGTTCACGCCCGCGCAGGCGACGGCCAGCATCGTCGTCTCCTACTACTGGCATTTCGTCGACATCGTGTGGATCGCGCTGTTCACCGTGATCTATTTCATCCGATGAGCCGGCGCTAGACCTAGACGGACAGGAGTGCTCGGTTGAAGAAACTGGGGTCTACCCGAAACGGTGCGCGGCGGGGTCAGCCGCGAAAAGGGCAGAGTGATCGCTCGCGTCGGCGCCTGCGGCGCCGGCTGTCGGGGGGCTTGCTGCTGCTGATCGCGCTGACCATCGCCGGTGGCCTGGCGGCCGTGCTGACCCCCACCCCGCAGGTGGCCGTCGCCGACGAGTCGTCGTCAGCGCTGCTGCGCACCGGCAAGCAGCTGTTCGAGACTTCCTGCGTGTCCTGCCACGGTGCCAACCTGCAGGGCGTTCCCGACCACGGGCCCAGCCTGATCGGTGTCGGCGAGGCGTCCGTCTACTTCCAGGTCTCCACTGGCCGGATGCCGGTCATGGCCGAGGCCGCCCAGGCCCCCCGCAAGGAGCCGATCTTCGACGAGGCCCAGATCGACGCGATCGGCGCCTACGTGCAGGCCAACGGCGGCGGCCCCACGGTCACGCGCAACCCGGACGGCAGCATCGCGATGCGATCGCTGCGCGGAAACGACGTCGGCCGCGGCGGCGACCTGTTCCGGCTCAACTGCTCCTCGTGCCACAACTTCACCGGCAAGGGCGGCGCCCTGTCCTCGGGCAAGTACGCGCCCGACCTCGGCGCGGCCAACGAACAGCAAATCCTCGACGCGATGCTGACCGGCCCGGAGAACATGCCGAAGTTCTCCGACCGCCAGCTGTCCTTCGACGCCAAGAAGGACATCATCGCCTACGTGAAGACCGTGACCGAGGAGCGGCAGCCTGGCGGCTACGGCCTCGGTGGCTTCGGACCCGCCCCCGAGGGCATGGCCGCGTGGATCATCGGGATGGTCGCCGCCATCGGGTTGGCACTGTGGATTGGGGCGCGAGCATCATGAGCGACAAACATCCGGGCGGCTCGGACACCGACAAGGTCGGACTGGGCGCACACCACGAGCCGAGCGACGCCGCGCTCGCCGCGATGTCGCAGCAGGAACTCGTGGCGCTGGGCGGCAGGCTCGACGGCGTCGAGACGGTCTTCAAGGAGCCCCGTTGGCCCGTCGAGGGCACCAAAGCCGAGAAGCGCGCCGAGCGCTCCGTGGCGCGCTGGCTGTTGCTGGGCGGCGCGTTCGGCCTGGCGCTGCTGGTGGTCTTCCTGTTCTGGCCCTGGGAATACAAGCCGAAGGACGCGCCGGGCAGCCTGCTCTACACGCTCGCCACCCCGCTGTACGGCCTGACTTTCGGAATGTCGATCCTGTGCATCGCGATCGGCGCCATCCTGTACCAGAAAAGGTTTATCCCCGAAGAGATTTCGATCCAGGAGCGCCATGACGGCGCCTCTCGCGAGGTCGACCGCAAGACGGTCGTGGCGAACCTGGGCGACGCCTACCAGGGTTCGACGATCGGGCGGCGCAAGCTCGTCGGGCTGTCACTGGGCCTGGGGCTTGGCGCGTTCGGGTTGTCCACCCTGGTTGCGTTTGCTGGCGGCCTGATCAAGAACCCGTGGAAGCCCGTGGTGCCCACCGCCGACGGCAAAAAGGCCGTGCTGTGGACGTCCGGGTGGACCCCGCGCTACAAGGGCGAGACGATCTTCCTGGCGCGCGCCACCGGCTCAGCCAGCGCGTCGCCGTTCGTCAAGATGCGCCCCGAGGATCTCGACGCCGGCGGCATGGAGACCGTCTTTCCGTGGCGGGAGTCCGACGGGGACGGCACCACCCCGGAGTCGCAGGAAAAGCTCCGCGCGATCAACCAGGGTGTGCGCAACCCCGTGATGCTCATCCGGATCCGGCCGTCCGACATGCCACGGATGGTCAAGCGCCAGGGGCAGGAGAGCTTCAACTGGGGTGAGTTCTTCGCCTACACGAAGGTGTGCTCGCACCTTGGTTGCCCGGCGTCGCTGTATGAACAGCAGACCTACCGGATCTTGTGCCCCTGCCACCAGTCGCAGTTCGACGCCCTGCACTTCGCCAAGCCGATCTTCGGTCCGGCGGCGCGCGCGCTGGCGCAACTGCCCATCACGATCGACTCCAACGGGTACCTGGTCGCCAACGGTGACTTCATCGAGCCCGTCGGACCGGCATTCTGGGAGAGGACGACGACATGAGCCCCAAACTGAGTCCCCCGAAGATCGGCGATGTCCTGGCCCGGCAGGGCGAGGACATCGACACGCGCTACCACCCGTCGGCGGCGGTGCGCAGGCAGCTCAACAAGGTATTTCCGACGCATTGGTCGTTCCTGCTGGGCGAGATCGCCATGTACAGCTTCATCGTGCTGCTGCTGACCGGCGTGTATCTGACGCTGTTCTTCGACCCGTCCATGGCCGAAGTCACCTACAACGGTGCCTACGAACCGCTGCGCGGCGTCGACATGTCCAAGGCCTTCGCGTCGACGCTCGACATCTCGTTCGAGGTGCGCGGTGGGCTGTTCGTCCGTCAGGTCCACCACTGGGCCGCTTTGCTTTTCGCCGCGTCGATCATGGTGCACATGGCGCGCATCTTCTTCACCGGCGCGTTCCGCCGTCCCCGCGAGGCGAACTGGGTGATCGGCTCCCTGTTGCTGATCCTGGCCATGTTCGAGGGTTACTTTGGCTACTCGCTGCCCGATGACCTGCTGTCGGGCATCGGGCTGCGCGCCGCCCTCTCCTCGATCACGTTGGGGATGCCGGTGATCGGCACGTGGCTGCACTGGGCGCTGTTCGGCGGCGACTTCCCCTGCGGTGGCATCGGCAACGAATGCGCGACGGTGGGCGCCATCATCCCGCGCATGTATGCCCTGCACATCCTGCTGTTGCCGGGGATCATCCTGGCGCTGATCGGGCTGCACCTGGCCATGGTGTGGTTCCAGAAGCACACGCAGTTCCCCGGGCCCGGCCGCACCGAGCACAACGTGGTCGGGGTGCGGGTGATGCCGATCTTCGCCGTCAAGTCCGGCGCGTTCTTCGCGGCGATCGTCGGGGTGCTCGGCCTGATGGGCGGACTGCTCCAGATCAACCCGATCTGGAACCTGGGCCCCTACAAGCCATCTCATGTGTCGGCCGGCTCGCAGCCCGATTTCTACATGATGTGGACCGAGGGCCTGGCCCGCATTTGGCCGCCGTGGGAGTTCTACTTCTGGCACCACACCATTCCGGCGCCGGTCTGGGTCGCGCTGTTGATGGGCCTGATCTTCATCCTGCTGATCATCTACCCGTTCCTGGAGAAGCGGTTCTCCGGCGACTACGCCCACCACAATTTGTTGCAGCGTCCGCGTGACGTTCCGGTGCGAACCTCGATCGGGGCCATGGCGATCGCCTTCTACATGGTGCTAACCCTGGCCGCGATGAACGACATCATCGCGTTCAAGTTCCACATCTCGCTGAACGCGACGACGTGGATCGGGCGCATCGGCATGGTGATCCTGCCGCCGTTCGTCTACTTCATCACCTACCGGTGGTGCATCGGTCTGCAGCGCAGTGACCGCGACGTGCTCGCGCACGGCATCGAGACGGGCATCATCAAGCGGCTGCCGCACGGTGCCTACATCGAGCTGCATCAGCCGCTCGGACCGGTCGATGCCCACGGCCACGCGATCCCGCTGGAGTACGAGGGCGCGGCGGTGCCCAAGCGGATGAACAAGCTGGGCTCCGCCGGCACACCGGGCAGCGGCAGCTTCTTGTTCGCCGATCCGGCGTCCGAGGACGCCGCGCTGCGCGGGGCGGCGCACACCGGCGAGCAACGCTCCCTCACCGCGCTGCGCGAATACCAGGAGAGCATCGTCGGCTCCAACGGGGAGCACGGGGAGAACGGGGAGCACTAGCTTCCGCGACACTTACGACCCGCGCACGACACGCCGAAAACCGTGGCGGCGGTTCAACTTCGCGGTGTCCTCGACGGGCCAACGCGCCACGAACGCGGTGCACGACGTGTTCGGGTTTGCCCTCAGCGATCACCCGGACGGCGATTCAGCTGAACTGGCTGCGGCCCGTTGCGACGTGTCGTCGCACACGTTTAAGTACCGAGAGGCGGGCGGCTAGCGCCCATCAGCCATGCGGCGCAGCTGGCGGACGTGCAGCCATTCCACCACCGGCATCCCCGCGACGATGACCCCGGCCAGCCCGTAGCCCACCCAGGACCCGCCGTCGTGCCCGACCGCCATCAGGTACGTCGCCGTGGCCGCCGCGATCAGCGCGGCGCCCATCGTCCCCGCCAGAAGCACGGTGCCGCGCAACCAGATCCGGTCCACCGCCGCGCCCGACCACTCGGCGGCCGCTCCCGCCGTCTGCGGCCGTGGCTGGCGGGCCCGCTCGGCCGCGGTGCGCGGCGCGGGGGCCATCAGGCGCACCGGAGGCCGGCTCGGCGGACGCGCGGCCGTCCGGGCTGCCGGCTCGATCAGACCCATGCGACGGGCCCGCACCAGCACCGGGATCGCCCCCGCGATGATCAGCGCGGAAACGATGATGACGGCGTACAGCACCCACGAGGTGTGCGATCCCCTGGCCGCCTTGTGAAAGCCCCGGCCCAGGTCCACCAGCGCGACGGCCGCGGCTACGCTCACGCCCAGCAGCACCAACCAGACGGCGGCGCACGCGCCCATCAGTATGCGATCGATGACATCCGGCGGAATGGTGTCCGAACCCCGCCGATAGGCGGAATACCTGCTGACCATCAGCAACTCGTCTGCGGCGCGTCGCTGTTGTTCGACGACAGCACCGTCCCGTCGCTGGTGGTGATGGAACAGTTGAGCCGGCTGACCCGGAAAAGGCTGGACGCCTGGACGGATCCGACGTCGGAAGTCGAGATCGGTGTCACGGTCATCGACCAGGGAATGTACACGTTGTGCTGGGTGCGCGACCGGCCCGACGCGTCGACGTAGGTCACCGAAATGATGTCGCCGGGGGCCTTGGTGCCGGTCACCGAGTAGGTCACCTGCCGTGGGCCGGGGCTTTCACAAGGCGGCCAGGGGATCGC
>NZ_LZKE01000015.1:0-1118 GCF_001672675.1 Mycobacterium sp. E2327 | reverse complement strand
TGCACGGCGCCCAGGCCGTTGTACGCCGGCTTGGCCAGCGTCGTGGACTGGGACGCCAGGTAGACCAGCGGCCAGGTCACCAGGAACACCACCACGGTGTCCAGCAGCGTGGTGAGGCCCAACGTGAAGGCGAAGCCCCGCACCTGGCCGATGGCCAGCGCATAGAGCACCGCGGCGGCCAGAAAGGTGACGGCGTTGCCCGACAGGATCGTCCGACGCGCCCGCACCCACCCCCGTGGCACCGCGGACCGGAACGAACGGCCCTCGCGGATCTCGTCTTTGATGCGTTCGAAGAACACCACGAACGAGTCGGCGGTGGTGCCGATGCCGATGATCAGACCCGCGATGCCCGCCAAATCCAGCGTGTAGTTGATCTGGCGGCCCAGGATCACCAGGATCGCGAACACCATTGCGCCGGAAGCGATTAGCGACAATGCGGTGAGCAAACCCAGCAGGCGGTAGTAGAGCAACGAATACAGCAGGACCAGGGCCAGGCCGATGGCGCCCGCGATCAACCCGGCCCGCAGCGAGGTCAATCCCAGTGTCGCCGAAACGGTTTGGGCCTCAGAGGATTCGAAGGACAGCGGCAGCGACCCGTATTTCAACACGTTGGCCAGCTGCTTGGCGGTGGAGGCGGTGAACGGCGGCTGCCCGCCGGAGATCTGGGTGCGCCCGCCGGGGATGGCCTCCTGGATCATCGGGGCGCTGACCACCTGGGAGTCCAGCGTGAACGCGGTCTGGGTGCCCACGTGGGCGGCGGTGAAGTCCGCCCAGGTGTTGGCCGCCGCCGGCTTGAACTGCAGGTCGACGACGTAGCCGAGGCCGCGCTGGTTCTGGCTGGACGTGGCGTCGGCGATCTGGTCGCCGCTGATGATCGACGGGCCCAAGAGGTAGGCGACCTTGTGGTCGGTCGAGCAGGTCACCAATGGCAGCGCCGGGTCGTCATTGCCGGCCAGGATGTCGTCCTTCTTGTCGCACTGCGTCGCCTGGAACTGCAGCGCGAGGAACTGGATGCCCTGGCGGGTGCTCTGCCGCCAGGTCTTCTCCTCGGCGATCCGGTCGGCGAGGTCCTTACGCGGGTCGGGGGGCGCCGGCGCCGCCGGCGGCGGGCCGGGCGC
>NZ_LZKE01000014.1:0-18428 GCF_001672675.1 Mycobacterium sp. E2327 | reverse complement strand
TGACCGCCGGACCCGCCGGCCCCGCCGTTGCCGCCCGTACCGCCGTTGGTGCCGTTCAGGGCGCCGGCGACACCGGCCCCGCCGGTCCCGCCGACTCCGCCGGTTCCGCCTGCTCCACCTGCACCGCCGGTGCCGGAGAAGATCCCGCCGTTGCCGCCAGCGCCGCCTGCCCCGCCGCTGCCGCCGATGCCGCCGTTGGTGGCCGCGATTGCAGAGCCCGTGGTGCCGGTGACGCCGGTGCCGCCGGCGCCCCCCTGGCCGCCATTGCCGAAGAACCACGCGTGACCGCCGCGCCCCCCGGCCTGCCCGGGCCCACCCGAGCCGCCGTTACCGCCGTTGCCCCACAACAATCCGCCCGGCCCGCCGGGCTGCCCGGTCCCCGGCGCACCATTGATGCCGTTGCCGATCAACGGCGTCCCCAACAGCAAGTTGGTGGGCGTATTGATCACGGCCTTGACGTCGCTCCACGCCGTCTGCAACGGCGAGGCGTTCGCGGCCTCGGTGGCCAGATATGCGCTCCCGGCGGCATTCAACGCCTGCACGAACTGCTGGTGGAACGCTGCCGCCTGCGCGCTGGCTGCCTGAAAGGCCTGCGCGTGGCCGGAGAACAGCGACGCGATTGCCGCTGACACCTCGTCCTCGGCGGCGGCCAGCACCTGGGTGGTCGGGGCCGTCGCCGATGCGGTGGCCGCATTCAGCGTCGAGCCGATGCCCGCCACGTCCGACGCCGCGGACGTCAAAAATTCTGGAGCCGCGATTAGGTACGACATTGCTGTCCCTCCATCAGAGCGTTGAACGCTGATTGTCAGGCGGCCGAGCACACAGTCTTCCCGGGAGCGGACTACTGCAATTTCTGGGTGGGTCGATGAGCGACTACTGAAACTACGCATTTTCGGCACGCGGCGCTAGGTGCGCCGCGTGGCGCGGGCGACGAGGTACGCCAGCGCGTGATCGGTGCCGTCCGGCAGGGCGTCGGCGGGCCACCACCGCAGATCGTCGGACTCGTCACTGATCGCGATCTGCGCGGCGGCCGGCGCGTGGGCGACGAATTGCAGGTCGAGGTGGCGG
Organism: Mycobacterium sp. E2327; assembly: GCF_001672675.1. Taxonomy (NCBI): domain Bacteria; kingdom Bacillati; phylum Actinomycetota; class Actinomycetes; order Mycobacteriales; family Mycobacteriaceae; genus Mycobacterium; species Mycobacterium sp. E2327. The sequence goes on along the minus strand of NZ_LZKE01000014.1, from coordinate 17,360 downwards.
GTCGGCACGCCCAGCGAGCAGGTGACCGGGTGCACGTGCACGGCGGCCAGCTCGGGCTCGATGCGCAGGCCGTCGATCCCGGATTCCTCGGTGGCCTCGCGCAGCGCGGCGGCGACGACGTCGGGGTCGTCCTCGTCGCAGTGCCCGCCCAGTTGTACCCAGCGGCCCAACCGCGGGTGCAGGGTCAGCAGCACCTGCGCGCCGGTGTGGTCGAGCACCAGCGCCGACGCCGTGACGTGGCCCGCCGCGCACTCCCGGCGGCAGGCGTCGGGGCGGCCGTGCACGAAGGCCAGCACCGCGTGCCGCAGCGAGTCCTGTGCGGGGTCGGGGGCGCGCCAGTCGCCGAGGAGCGAGATCGCCGACTCGCGAAGGCTCAACGGGAGCCCCGCCCGGTTCGGCGATCCCGCAGCGAGGCCCAGGCCGCGCGGCATTGCGTCACCACGCCGGGGGACAGGCCGAGCCCGTCGATCAGCACGTGGCGGTCGACGACGTCGAGCGCCTTGTCGACCTCGCCCGCCTTCAACAACAGGTCGACGTCGCAGGCGAGGTCGGCTCCGGCATACGCAGGTGGGGGAATGGGCAGCTGCTCGGCTTCCCTCGGTTCCAGCTCCAAGATGCCCCCACCGTAGCTGCGGCCCACGATCTCGGCGAACGCGAACGTCACGCTGTTGTGAAACACCGCGGCCAGCGAGCCCGCGTCGACACCGGGCGCGAGCCGGACCCGGTGCACGGTGTCGGTGCTCGTCGCTGCGACGGTGTTGACGGTCAGCCGCGGCGCCCGGTGAATCTGGCGCAGCAGGAACAGGTCGGGCATCCACAGCGACGGGGTGATCCACCACGGGGTGCGGATCGAGCACTTGTAGCCGCGGTGCACGCCCGCGGCCTCGCCGGCCCGCACGTGCGCGAGCAGGGCGGCGTCGGCCGGCTCGGGCGGCGCGTCGAGCAGCCAGGTCCGGTGTCCGGCGGCGAGATCGCTTGCGCGGCAGTCACTGTCGTATATCAGCCCGGTCAACTGCGCGCTGCGCGAGACGAGCGGGACGCACTGCGGCGTCAGCGCCAGTTCGCGGGCCCGCTCGTCGGTGAAGGTGAAGAAGCTGTTGCGGCCCGTCACGATCCCGACGTCCACGTCGGCGAGCGACCCGAGCCGGGTCATGGTCGGCGACGCCTTGAGCGCGCGCAGCAGCTCGATCGCGGCGGGGTCCAGGAAGTACTTGGTCCACTTCTCGTTTTCGTGCAGCAGCGCGGGCGCCCAGTCGGTTTCGAGATCGGCGTGGGCCAGCTCGGCGGCGTCGGCGAGGTGGACCGTGCGCATGCGCGCCGGGCCCGGCCCGGCCACGCCGCAGAACAAGACGACCTCCTGCAGGACGCCGTCGAACACCAACCGCTCGAACGTCACCAACGTGATCTCGGAAAACCGGCCGAGCAGAAACTCGCGCAGCTGCGCGGCGTAGCCGACCTGCAGCAGCTCGGCGGGCAGCACCAGGCCCACCCGTCCGCCGTCGCGCACCAGGACCGTGCCGGCTACGACGAACGGGACCCAGGCGTTGGTCAGCCGGCTGGGCCGCAGCCCCTCGCGGCGCATCAGCTCCAGCGCCGGATCGCGCTCGTCGGATGCCCAGTTGCCGAAGCGGATGTAGGGCGGATTGCCGGCGACGCCGTCCCACCCGCCGGCCTCAACGCCGGCCAGCCAGGTGAACAGGCTCTCGGCGTCCACGGGGCCGAATCGCCGCGCCTTGGCCGCCTCGTCAGCGATGAGCTCCACCCCGCGCACCCGACCGCCGAGGCTGGCCAGCTCGCGCAGGATCGCGCCGTCGCCGCAGGACGGTTCGACGATCCGCGGGCCGGCCTCGCGGACCCAGCGGGCCAGGAACCGCGCGACGGGGGCGGGTGTGTAGTAGCCGCCGCGGACCTTGTCGGCCGACGCCGCCGGCTTGCCCGCGAAATGCATGGGCCCAGTATTACTTGCGCAGTAGCAAATCCCCGGGGTCCGGCGCGGCGCGCGGCCCGGGCGGCACCCCGGCGGCCTCGGCGGCGTAGCCGATCGCGATGGCGCCCAACGGCTCCCAGTCGGCCGGGAGCTCCAGCTCGGCGCGGACCAGGTCGGCGGCGAAGATCGTCGACCCGATCCAGCAGCTGCCCACCCCCCGCACCGCCAGTGCGACCAGCAGAGCCTGCACGGCCGCCCCGACCGCGACGGTGAACATGGTGCGTTCGGCGGCGGTGCGCGCGGCGTCGGGATAGTCGTGGGCGCCCTCGGGGACCAGAAACGGGATGACGACCTCCGGCGCGTCGTAGAGGATCTGGCCGCGCGCCACCCGCCGCTCGACCGAGTCGGCGGGCCGGCCGTCGCCGGCCAGGTCCGCGCGCCACTTGTCCTTCATGCGGTCCAGCAGCCGGGTCCGGGTGCCCGGGGTGCGCAGCCACACGAACCGGACGGGCCGGGTGTGGTGGGGGGCCGGCGCGGTGAGCGCCTCGGCGACGGCGGCCTCGATCAGCTCGGGTGGCACCGGCTCGGCGCTGAACCGGCGCACCGACCGCCGCAGCAGCTGGGCCTCGCGGCGGCCCATGTCGAGGGCTTCGGCGGTGCCGAGCCAGAACAGGTCCTCCGCGCCGGGCCGCAGCAGCTGCCGCGCGGTCGAGCCGTCGTCGGCCACGGGCAGCCCGCGCACCACGGCCACCGGCATCGCGGTCAGCTTGCCCTTGACCAGATCCGCGGCGGCGGCGACCTCGTCGGCGATCGCGATCTCGGTGACGAGCAGCTCGTTGCCGTGCCGGTCGACGGCCCCCGAATAGCTGTGCAGCACACGAAGACCCGCCGCGCCGATGGCCGCGTCGGTCTGGCCGTTGCGCCAGGCGCGGCCCATCGTGTCGGTGATCACCACGGCCACGCCGACGCCGAGCCGCTCGCGCAGGGCGGCGCGCAGCGCCGCGGCGCTGGCGTCGGGGTCGACCGGCAGCAACGCCAGCTCGTCGTGGTCGACGTTGGAGCCGTCCACCCCGGCGGCCGCCTGGACCAGGCCAAGCCGGTTCTCGGTGATCAGCGTCTGGCCCTTGCGCGCCAGCACGCGCACCGCCTCGTCGTCGACCAGCTTGCGGCGCAGCCGGTCGCGCTCCGCGGCGTCCCGCGGAGCCGGAACCAGGCGGCCCTCGCACTTCGACACCACCTTGCTGGTCACCACCACGACGTCGCCGTCGCGCAGCCAAGGGGCGGCCGCGGCGACGGCGGCGGCGAGGTCGTCGCCGGGCCGGAACTCGGGGAGCCCGGTGACCGGAATGATCTCGATCGCCGAGCCGGTGCCGTGCTCGGTCACGGGGTCGGTCACGCCGTCACGCCCGCGAGCTCCAGCCCCGCGGCGACCATCTCGGCCGTCGCCTTGGGGTCGCGCATGATGAGCGGCACCGCGCGCACCGCCACGCCGGAGATGTCGGCCTCGTCGCCCTCGTGGATCAGCCAGCAATCCAGGATCCCGGTGGCCCGCCGCGCCCCGAAATGCCGGCCGACCGCCTCCGCGGTGGATTCGACCCCGATCACCGAGAGACACGCATCGGCCATGCCGCGCAACGGCTTTCCGCCGATGATCGGGGAGTAGCCGACGACGGGGGCCTCGGCCGCGCGCAGCGCCCCGCGAATGCCGGGGACCGCCAGGATGGCGCCGACGCTCACCACCGGGTTGGACGGCGCCAGCAGGATCACGTCGGCTTCGCCGATGGCCGCCACCGCTTCCGCTGTCGCGCTGGCCTTTTCGGCGCCGACGAACGCGAAGCTGTGCGTGGGCACCTGGGCCCGATACCGCACCCACCACTCCTGGAAGTGAATGGCGCGGCGGCTGTCGTCGGCTGGATCGGTGATGACCACGTGCGTCTCGCAGCGGTCGTCGCTCGCCGGCAGCAACCGCGCGCCCGGTTGCCAGCGGTCGCACAGCGCGGTGGTGATCTGCGACAGCGGATAGCCCGCGTTCAGCATCTGGGTGCGCACCAGATGGGTGCCCAGGTCGCGGTCGCCGAGTCCGAACCAGTCCGGCTGCACGCCGTAGCGCGCCAATTCCTCTTTGGCGTGCCAGGTTTCGTCGCGATGACCCCACCCTCGCTCCGGGTCGACACCTCCACCTAAGGTGTACATGCAGGTGTCCAAATCCGGACAGACGCGCACCCCGTGGATCCACGCATCGTCGCCGATGTTGACGACCGCGGTCAGTTCGTGTTCGCCGGCGTCTTGGCCCTGTTGCGAAAACTGACCCAGCCCGAGCAGCTGTTGAACACCCAGCAGGAACCGGGCGCCGCCAACCCCACCGACCAGAACGGTGACCTTCACTTGACCTTCACAGGGCTCGACAGTACTGCCCGTGTCGGGACTGTGATCGACACGCCGAAACGCGCAAGACAACGGAAACGCCGGAATTTGGTCACGAGATAATATGGAAATTCGCCATTACGCTTGACCGGGCAGGTTAACAAGTGTCTAATCACATCAGTGTCATTTCCCGGTTGGCCGGCCGATTCCGGTGTCGCAGACCGAGATTCGATCACATGTTCGAATTGTCTGTACATCAGAACAGTGGGAACTCACTCACTCTCTCAAATCAAACCTGAGGAGGCGGACGAAGCATGTCTTATGAGCACCTTCGGGGCGTCATGACAAGCACACCGCACAACACCATCGGCTCGTTGCCGGCGGCATCCGTCCGCCCGCATCTGACTGTGGTTCCCGATGCCCCAGTCGCTTTCGAGCCCGAGCCCGAGCCGCTGCCGACGCCGGATCAGTGGCAGGACCGCGCGCTATGCGCGCAGACCGATCCCGAGGCCTTCTTCCCGGAGAAGGGCGGCTCGACCCGCGAGGCCAAGAAGATCTGCCTCGGCTGCGAGGTGCGCCACGAGTGCCTCGAGTACGCCCTGGCCCATGACGAGCGCTTCGGCATCTGGGGCGGCCTCTCGGAGCGCGAGCGCCGCCGCCTCAAGCGCGGCATCATCTGACCCCCGCGCAACCTCATTCGTCGTCGATCGTGGGGTCGATGACCGAGGGCTCGACGTCCAGGTAGATGGCGACCTGGGCCACCAGGATTTCGTGCAGCAACTCGCCAAGCTCTTCCGTGTCCTTGGCACGTCTCTCAATCGGCTTGCGGAACAAGACAATTCGTGCCCGCGTGGAATTACCGCGGACGTCGACGCCGGCCGGAATCAGGCGGGCGAGCGCGATCGGCCCGTCGGCGATCACCTCGGGCGGCCACTGCACGCTGTCGGGGTCCTTGGCGGCGATGCGCGGGATTTCGTCGACCGCCACGTCGAGCTCCGACACCCGCTCTTGCCAGCGTCGCTCGATCGGTTCGTAGGCCTCCAGCACCGCCATGTCGAACCGCTCGGCCCGGCTGCGCCACCCCGGCACCGTCGGCGGCAGCAACGGGCCGCGCATGTCGCGGCCCCGGCGCGTCGCACGGTAGGAAGCCGAACGACGCCGCGACCGATCGCTTTGCGGGGAGCCGCGGGAATCACTCATCGGGCCGATGGTAACGGTTGGGAATCGCGGGTCCGGCGGATGCGCGTGTCCGGCGCTTCCGTGGCGTTTGCGCACGATAGCCTTTCGGTCGTGAACGTTCCCCGTCGCTGTTGCCGGCCCGGGTGTCCGCACTATGCCGTGGCGACCTTGACGTTCGTCTACTCGGATTCGACGGCAGTGGTGGGCCCGTTGGCCACCGCGCGGGAACCGCACTCCTGGGACCTGTGCGTCGGCCACGCCGGCCGGATCACCGCGCCCCGCGGTTGGGAGCTGGTGCGCCATGCCGGACCGCTGCTTGCCGAGCCCGTCCACCCCGACGAGGACGACCTGGTCGCCCTGGCCGACGCGGTGCGTGAGGGCCGCCCGGGCGACGCGGCCGTGCCCTACGGGGCCACGCCGGTCAACGGGTTTGCCGATCCGCACATCCAGCACGCCGGGGCCCATGCCACCGCGCCGAGCAGCGGGCTGCTCGCGCCTCCCGAGCATCGTTCCGGTCGGCGCCGCGGGCATCTGCGGGTGTTGCCCGACCCCTCGGACTAAGCCGGGACTAGGCCGGTCCACCCAGGTCTAACGCGCCACAGCCTTTCCTCGGGCCGATAGGCTGGCGCCAAGAGTCCACAGTCAGGAGCGTCAGGAGTCTCGCATGTCCCGGTCCGCCGCGACCGTTCACCGTGTCGTCAAGGCGTACGACGTGCGCGGGCTGGTCGGCGAGGAACTCGACGAGTCGCTCGTCACCGACCTGGGCGCGGCGTTCGCCAGGCTGATGCGCGGCGAGGGTGCCACGCGGGTGGCGATCGGCCACGACATGCGGGACAGTTCGCCGGCGCTGGCCGCCGCGTTCGCGGGCGGGGTGCAAAGCCAGGGCTTGGACGTGGTGCGGATCGGCCTGGCGTCCACCGACCAGCTCTATTTCGCCTCGGGGCTGCTCGACTGCCCGGGCGCGATGTTCACCGCGAGCCACAACCCGGCGGCCTATAACGGCGTCAAGCTGTGCCGGGCCGGCGCCAAACCGGTGGGCGCCGAGACCGGGCTGGCCGTCATCAGCGACGAACTGATCGCCGGCGTCCCGTCGTACGACGGGCCGGCCGGCACCGCCACCGATCAGGACGTGCTCGCCGACTACGGGACGTTCCTGCGTTCGCTGGTGAACACCTCCGGGCTGCGCCCGCTGCGGGTGGCCGTGGACGCCGGTAACGGCATGGCCGGCCACACCGCCCCGGCGGTGCTCGGCCCCGTCGACTCGATCACCGTGTTGCCGTTGTACTTCGAACTCGACGGCTCGTTCCCCAATCACGAGGCCAACCCGCTGGACCCCGCCAACCTGGTGGACCTGCAGAAGTTCGTGCGCGACAGCGGAGCCGATATCGGGCTCGCCTTCGACGGCGACGCCGACCGGTGCTTCGTGGTCGACGAACGCGGCCACGTGGTTGCGCCGTCGACGGTGACCAGCCTGGTGGCCGCGCGCGAGCTGGGCCGCGAGATCGGCGCCACGATCATCCACAACGTGATCACCTCCCGCGCGGTGCCCGAACTGGTCACCGAACGCGGCGGCACACCGCTGCGCTCGCGCGTCGGCCACTCCTATATCAAGGCGCTGATGGCCGACACCGGCGCGATCTTCGGCGGTGAGCACTCCGCGCACTACTACTTCCGCGACTTCTGGGGTGCCGACTCCGGGATGCTGGCGGCGCTCTACGTGCTGGCCGCCCTCGGCGAACAGGACCGGCCGCTCTCGGAGCTGACCGCCGACTACCAGCGCTACGAATCGTCCGGCGAGATCAACTTCAAGGTCGCCGACGCGTCGTATTGTGTGGACGCGGTGCTGAAGTCGTTCGGCACCCGGATTCAGTCCATCGATCATCTGGACGGGGTGACGGTCGATTTGGGCGACGGCAGCTGGTTCAACCTGCGCAGCTCCAACACCGAGCCGCTGTTGCGGCTCAACGTGGAGGGCCGCACCGCCGACGACGTCGACGCGCTGGTCGCCGCGATCAGCACCCAGATCGCGGCCCAAGAGGCCGCCCCGTGAGCACCACCCGGGCGATCGACCTGGAAGACACCGACGGCCTGCTGGAAGCCGACCGGCAGGGCCTGCTACGGGCGGCCTCGTCGGCCGGCGCGCAGGTGCGCGCGATCGGCGCCGCGGCCGACGAGGGCGCGCTGGACGCGCTGCGGACCGACGACCGCGCGCGCAGCGTGATCTGGGTGGCCGGCCGCGGGACCGCCGAGACGGCCGGGGCGCTGCTGGCCGCGACGCTGGGCGGGGCGGCCTCCCAGCCGATCACGGTCGTCGGCGAGGCGCCGCCGTGGGTCGGCCCGCTCGACGTGCTGATCGTCGCCGGCGACGACCCCGGCGATCCCGCGCTGGTGAGCGCCGCCGCGACCGGGGTGCGCCGGGGCTCGCGCGTCGTCGTCGCGGCGCCGTACGAGGGTCCGCTGCGCGACTCGACGGCGGGGCGGGCCGCGGTGCTCGAGCCGCGGGTCCGGGTACCCGCCGAGTTCGGCCTGTGCCGGTACCTGGCCGCCGGACTGGCCGTGCTGCAAGCCGTCGACCCGCGACCCGGTGTCGAGCTGGGGCCGCTGGCCGACGCGTTGGACGCCGAGGCCCTGCGCAACAGCGCCGGCCGCGAGCTGTTCACCAACCCGGCCAAGCACATCGCCGAGCGGCTGGTCGGTCGCCGGGCGGCGCTGGCCGGCGACTGCGCCGCGACGCTGGCGCTGGCCCGGCACGGCAGTTCGGTGCTGCTGCGGCTCGCCCACGAGGTCGTCGCCGCCACCGGGTTGGCCGACGCGGTGGTGGCGCTGCGGACGGCGACTGATGGCTCCGGGGGCGCCGCGTCCTCGGTCGAGGACCTGTTTCACGACGAGGAGATCGACGGGCCCCGGCCCGACCGGCTCCGGGTGCTGGCCCTGACGCTGCGCGACGAGCAGACGGTGGTGGCCGCGCGGACCGCCGGCCTGGAAAACGTGTACTTGCTGGCGGCCGAGGACGTGCCGGACGGGCCCGGTGGCTCGGCCGGTTCCACTGTTGCGCCGGCGTTGGGGGGCGCCGTCAGCGCCGAGCAGCAACTGGCAGTATTGGCCGTTCGGCTGGAGATGGCCGCGGTTTACATGCGACTGGTGCGGGGATAAATAGACAAGTGGAACTGCTTCGCGGGGCCTTGAGGACGTACGCCTGGGGATCGCGCACCGCCCTGGCGGAATTCACCGGACGGGCGGTTCCGGCGGCTCATCCGGAGGCCGAGCTGTGGTTCGGGGCGCACCCCGGCGACCCGGCCTGGCTGGAGACCAACAAGGGCGAGGTGTCGTTGCTGGAGGCCGTCGTCGCCGACCCGGAGGGACAGCTCGGCCCGGGTTCGCGCGCCCGGTTCGGGGACGTGTTGCCGTTTTTGGTCAAGGTGCTCGCCGCCGACGAGCCGCTGTCGCTGCAGGCCCACCCGAGCACCGAGCAGGCGGTCGAGGGGTACCTGCGCGAGGAGCGCCTGGGCATCCCGGTCAATTCGCCGGTCCGCAACTATCGCGACACCTCCCACAAACCGGAGTTGTTGGTAGCGCTGCAGTCGTTCGAGGCGCTGGCCGGGTTTCGCCAGGCGTCGCGGACCGTCGAGCTGCTCCGCGCGCTGAACGTCTCCGACCTCGACCCCTACATCGACCTGCTGAACGACCAGTCCGACGCCGACGGCCTGCGCGCGCTGTTCACCACCTGGATCACCGCTCCGCAGCCCGACATCGACGTGCTGGTGCCCGCCGTGCTGGACGGCGCGATCCAGTACGTCAGTTCCGGGGCAACGGAATTCGCGGCCGAGGCCAAGACGGTGCTGGAGCTGGGGGAACGCTATCCCGGTGACGCCGGTGTGCTGGCGGCGTTGTTGCTCAACCGCATCACCCTGGCGCCCGGAGAGGCCATCTTCGTGTCTGCCGGCAACCTGCACACCTATCTGCGCGGCTTCGCCGTCGAGGTGATGGCCAACTCCGACAACGTGTTACGCGGCGGGCTCACCCCCAAGCACGTCGACGTGCCCGAGCTGCTGCGGGTGCTGGACTTCACGCCCACCACCGAGGCGCAGCTGCGCCCGCCCATCCGCCGCGAGGGGTTCGGCCAGATCTACCAGACGCCGACCGACGAGTTCGCCGTCGCGCTGCTGGCACTCGACGGCGAGTACCTCGGCCACGAGGTCGACGCGGGCTGCGCCCACGAGGGCCCGCAGATCCTGTTGAGCACCCAGGGCTGTACGACGGTGCACGCCAAGTCCGGATCGCTCACGCTGGAGCGCGGAATGGCGGCCTGGGTGGCGGCCGACGACGGACCGATTCGCCTCGTCGCGCGGGAGCCCTCCAAACTGTTCAGGGCGACCGTAGGGCTGTGAGCGGGCGCTGCCGGGCTTCCCGGCGCTCGCGCAGCCACAGCCGCATGTTGTGCGCCATGGCGCGGCCCACGATCCGCGGCGGCGGGACCATGTACAGGCTGTCCAGCAGCGAGAACCGGCGCAAAAACCATTCGGCCAGAACGGGATCCGTCTCGGCCGCCCCGAGGAACTGGTCGAACAGCGCGCCGGACGGCCGCCACCACCACGGCGTCCGCCCCTTGGGCCGGGCGTGGTGGAAGGTGATGTCGCCGATCGCGTTCATCATCCATACCGGGTAGGTCGTCCGGGCGGTGGCCCGATTCAGTTCTCGCGCAAGGTCATTCGATTGCAGCGCCCGGCGCAGATGACCGGCCTGCAACACCGTCATCGTCATGCCCTGCCCGAAGGTCGGGTTGAAGCTCGCGACGGCGTCACCGAGCGGGACGATGCCGGCCGGGAAGCGGTCCAGCCTGTGGTAGCGGCGCCACCGGCTGGCCGGGAACGCGTGATACGCCGGCTCGCCGACGGGTTCGGCCTGCGCCAGAGCGGAATTGAAGTGCGCGGGCAGCAGCTTGCCGGCCAGCGCCAGCATCTCCGGGAATGTCGCGGGCGGCTTGGCACCCGCCACCCCGAACGTGGTGAGCACCCAGACCCGGTCCTCGTAGTGCAGCATGCCCAGCCCCAGCGACTCGTCGTGGGACGCCCCGGCCACCACCACCTTCTCGGCGATCAGGCCCTCCGGCATGCGGAACTGCTGGGTGGCGTAGTTGATGCCGATGTCGATGGTGGCCTCGACCGGGCGCTCGAATCCCCACTGCTCCAACCACACCGGCAGGCGGGTGCCCCGGCCGGCGGCGTCGACGACGAGATCGGCCGCCACGAACTCCGGCTCCGCGTCCCCCTGCGGGTCGAGCAACACGCCGGTCACGCGCTGGCGCGCGGGGTCGAACCGCGGCTCGGCCACCGAGCGGCGGATGATCTCGACGTTCTCGATGTCCTGGACGCGCCGGCGCACCTGCCACTCCAGGTGCGGGCGGCTGGGCACGTAGGCGGTGAACTCGTCGCGCAGCGTGTGCCCCGTTCCCAGGACGTGGCCCGCGGCGCCCAGGTGAATGCAGTCCGGCCGGTTCTCCAGGATCGGCACGCCCGCGTCGACCATGTCGTCGAGCAGGCCGGGGAACAGATCCTCGAACTCCGCCGCGCCGCGGGCCATCAGCATGTGCAGGTGCCGGTCCTGGGGGACCGTCGCGCGGTTCGCCGGCGCGCTCGGCAACTCGTCGCGCTCGTACACGCTGACCCGCGTATAGAAGTCCGACAGCACCCGCGCGGCGCACAGCCCGGCGATGCTTCCCCCGATGACCACGGCATGGTCCCGCATGTCTCCCCCGCTTTCCGCTATGCCCGCAGACTACCCAGTACTGTGCGGTCCAACGGGACCCAACGGGTCCCAACGGGTCCCGGAGGCGGACGAATGGCAAATCGATGGCGCACGAAGTCGGTCGAGCAATCGATCGCCGACACCGACGAGCCGGAGACCCGGCTGCGCAGGGAGTTGACCTGGTGGGACCTGGTCGTGTTCGGCGTCGCGGTGGTGATCGGCGCCGGCATCTTCACGGTCACCGCCTCGACCACCGGCGACATCACCGGACCGGCCATCTGGATCTCGTTCGTGATCGCCGCGGTCACCTGCGCGCTGGCGGCCCTGTGCTACGCCGAATTCGCCTCGACCCTGCCGGTGGCGGGCAGCGCCTACACGTTCTCCTATGCCACCTTCGGTGAGTTCCTGGCCTGGATCATCGGCTGGAACCTGGTGCTGGAGTTGGCGATCGGGGCCGCCGTGGTGTCCAAGGGCTGGTCGAGCTACCTGGGGAACGTGTTCGGATTCGCCGGTGGCACAGTGCAACTCGGATCGGTCAACCTCGACTGGGGTGCGCTCCTGATCGTCGCGGTGGTGGCGACCCTGGTCGGCCTGGGCACCAAGCTGTCGTCCCGATTCTCCGCCGTGATCACCGGCATCAAGGTGTCGGTGGTGATTTTCGTCGTGCTGGTCGGGGTCTTCTACATCAAGCGCTCCAACTACTCGCCGTTCATCCCGAAGCCGGAGGCCGGGCACGACTCGTCGGGCATCAACCAGTCCGTGCTGTCGCTGCTGACTGGCGCGCACAGCAGCCACTACGGTCTCTACGGCGTACTGGCGGGGGCCTCGATCGTGTTCTTCGCGTTCATCGGGTTCGACATCGTGGCCACCATGGCCGAGGAGACCAAGAAGCCGCAGCGCGACGTGCCCAGGGGCATCCTGGTGTCGCTGGCGATCGTGACCGTCCTGTATGTCGCGGTCTCGGTCGTGCTGTCCGGCATGGTCTCCTACACCCAGCTCAAGACCGCGCCCGGCCACAAGCCGGCCAACCTTGCCACGGCCTTCGCGGCCAACGGGATCGACTGGGCCAGCAAGATCATCGCCGTCGGGGCGCTGGCCGGGTTGACCACGGTGGTGATGGTGCTGGTGCTGGGGCAGTGCCGGGTGTTGTTCGCGATGGCGCGCGACGGGCTGCTGCCGCGGTCGCTGGCCAAGACCGGCGCGCGCGGGACCCCGGTCCGGATCACCGTGCTGGTCGCCGTCGTGATCGCGGCGACGGCCTCCGTGTTCCCGATCGCCAAGCTCGAGGAGATGGTCAACGTCGGCACGCTGTTCGCGTTCGTCCTGGTGTCGGCGGGCGTCATGGTCCTGCGCCGCACCCGTCCCGACCTGGAGCGGGGCTTCCGGGCGCCGTGGGTGCCGCTGCTGCCCATCGCGTCGATCGCCGCCTGCGCGTGGCTGATGCTGAACCTCAGCGCCCTGACCTGGGTGCGGTTCGGTGTCTGGCTGGTGGTGGGCACCGCGATCTATGCCGGCTACGGGTACCGGCACTCCGTTCAGGGGCGCCGGCAATCCGGGGAGCTCGCCTCGGTGGCCCCGGCGGAGGCGCGCCCGGCCGGCTGAACCCCCTGGTTTACAAATTGGCGCTCTGTGTCTAGACACAAGACGCAAACTGCCGTATTGTCCAAATCGAGATGCGACCCGGTTCGCCGAGCCTGTAATTCCGCAGGTCTTCACTAGCACTTTGTCTGCAGATTTACAGGCTCGGCGACGGTCCATGACTTCGAGGAGGTTTGGCATATGACCACACTGCGGCCCGAGGAAGCGCCGGTCTGGCGGGACAAGAAGCGCCACCTGTGGCTGATGGGGCTGATCGCCCCGACGGCGCTGTTCGTGATGCTGCCGATCGTCTGGGCGCTCAACCGGCTCGGCTGGCACGCCGCCGCGCAGGTGCCGCTGTGGATCGGGCCGATCCTGCTCTACGTGCTGCTGCCGATCCTCGACCTGCGGTTCGGGCCCGACGGGCAGAACCCGCCCGACGAGGTGATGGAACGGCTGGAGAACGACAAGTACTACCGCTACTGCACCTACGTCTACATCCCGTTCCAGTACCTCAGCGTGGTCCTGGGCGCCTACCTGTTCACCGCGTCGAACCTGGGCTGGCTCGGCTTTGACGGCGGCTTGGGCTGGGCGGGCAAGCTGGGTGTGGCGCTATCGGTCGGGGTCCTCGGCGGGGTGGGGATCAACACGGCCCACGAGATGGGGCACAAGAAGGACTCCCTGGAACGCTGGCTTTCCAAGGTCACCCTCGCACAGTCCTGCTACGGCCACTTCTACATCGAGCACAACCGCGGCCACCACGTGCGCGTCTCGACCCCGGAGGACCCGGCGTCGGCGCGCTTCGGCGAGACCTTCTGGAAGTTCTTGCCGCGCAGCGTGTTCGGCAGCCTGCGCTCGGCGCTGGGGCTGGAGGCGCAGCGGCTGCGCCGACTCGGCAAGAGCCCGTGGGACCCCCGGACCTACCTGTCCAACGACGTGCTCAACGCGTGGCTGATGTCGGTGCTGCTGTGGGGCGCGCTGATCGCGATCTTCGGCCCGGGCCTGATCGGATTCGTGATCATCCAGGCGGTCTTCGGGTTCAGCCTGCTCGAGGCGGTCAACTACCTCGAGCACTACGGGCTGCTGCGGCAGAAGCTCGACAACGGTCGCTATGAGCGGTGCGCCCCGGTGCACAGCTGGAACTCCGATCACGTGGTGACCAACCTTTTCCTGTATCACCTGCAGCGGCACAGCGATCACCACGCCAACCCGACACGCCGCTACCAGACGCTGCGCAGCCTGGAGGGCTCGCCCAACCTGCCGAGCGGGTACGCGTCGATGATCTCGCTGACCTACTTCCCGCCACTGTGGCGGCGGGTGATGGACCACCGCGTCCTGGCGCACTACGACGGCGACATCACCCGGGTCAACATCGCGCCCCGGCTGCGCGAAAAGCTGCTCGCCTCCTACGAGGTGGCGGCATGATCGCCTACCGCTGCCCGGGTTGCGGCTACCTTTATGACGAAGCCAAAGGCGCTCCGCGGGAAGGCTTTCCCGCGGGCACGCCCTTCAGCGACATCCCCGACGACTGGTGCTGCCCCGATTGCGCGGTGCGCGAGAAGGCGGACTTCGAGAAGGAAGGTGTGACGGCATGAGCGACTACAAGCTGTTCCGCTGCATCCAGTGCGGCTTCGAGTACGACGAGGCGCTGGGCTGGCCGGAGGACGGCATCGCGCCCGGCACCCGCTGGGACGACATCCCCGACGACTGGAGCTGCCCGGACTGCGGCGCCGCGAAATCCGACTTCGAAATGGTGGAAGTGGCCAGACCGTGAGCGCCTCGACCACTACTGTCGCGCCTGTGAAGCGGATGCCGTATGCCGAGGCGTCACGCGTCCTGTTGCGCGACTCGGTGCTCGACGCGATGCGCGACCTGCTGCTGGCCCGGGACTGGTCGGCGATCACGCTGTCGGACGTCGCCCGCGCCGCGGGCATCAGCCGGCAGACCATCTACAACGAGTTCGGCTCGCGCCAGGGCCTGGCGCAGGGGTACGCCCTGCGCCTGGCCGACCGCCTGGTCGACGCGGTCGGATCCGCGATCGACGCCAACGTCGGCAACATCCACGAGGCGTTCCTCCAGGGTTTTCGCTCCTTCTTCGCGGAGTCGGCCGCCGACCCGCTGGTGATCTCGTTGCTGACCGGCGTCGCCAAGCCCGACCTGCTGCAGATCATCACCACCGACAGCGGGCCCATCATCAACCGGTCGTCGGCGCGGCTGACCACCGCGCTGACCCAGAGCTGGGTGGCGACCAGCGATGAGGACGCCGGGGTGCTCGCCCGCGCCATCGTGCGGCTGGCGCTGAGCTACGTGTCCATGCCGCCGAGCGCCGATCTGGGGGCACCTCCCGCCGAAGGCAGGGGAGACGTGGCGGCGGACCTGGCCCGGCTGATGACGCCGTTCGCGGAGCGTCATGGGGTCGCGGCTACAGTGGCGGAAGAACATACCTAAGCTAAGTACCGCTTGGCTCGAGCGAGCCCCCCAAACGTCGAAGAAGGAAGACCACGCTATGACGACGACCGAAAGCTCCCTGACCGCCGACGTCCGCAATGGCATCGATTTCAAGGTCGCCGACCTGTCGTTGGCCGATTACGGCCGCCGTGACATCGAGCTCTCCGAGCAGGAGATGCCGGGCCTGATGTCGCTGCGTCGCGAGTACGCCGACGTGCAGCCGCTCAAGGGGGCGCGGATTTCGGGCTCGCTGCATATGACCGTGCAGACCGCGGTGCTCATCGAGACCCTCGTCTCGCTCGGCGCGCAGGTCCGCTGGGCGTCGTGCAACATCTTCTCCACCCAGGACCACGCCGCGGCCGCGGTGGTCGTTGGCCCGTACGGCACCCCGGAGGAGCCCAAGGGCGTCCCGGTGTTCGCCTGGAAGGGCGAGACGCTGGAGGAGTACTGGTGGGCCGCCGAGCAGATGCTGACCTGGCCCGACGAGCCCGCGAACATGATCCTCGACGACGGCGGGGATGCCACCATGCTGGTGCTGCGCGGCGCGCAGTACGAGAAGGCCGGAGTGGTGCCGCCCGCCGAGGACGACGACCCCACCGAGTGGAAGGTCTTCCTGGAGCTGCTGCGCAACCGCTTCGAGACCGACAAGGACAAATGGACGAAGATCTCCGAGTCGGTCAAGGGCGTCACCGAGGAGACCACCACCGGCGTGCTGCGGCTCTACCAGTTCGCGGCGGCCGGTGACCTGGCCTTCCCGGCGATCAACGTCAACGACTCGGTCACCAAGTCCAAGTTCGACAACAAGTACGGCTGCCGGCACTCCCTGATCGACGGCATCAACCGCGGCACCGACGTGCTGATCGGCGGCAAGAAGGTGCTGATCTGTGGCTACGGCGACGTCGGCAAGGGCTGCGCCGACTCGGTCAAGGGCCAGGGCGCGCGCGTCGTCGTCACCGAGATCGACCCGATCAACGCGCTGCAGGCCCTGATGGAGGGCTACGACGTCAAGACGGTCGAGGACGCGATCGGCGAGGCCGACATCGTCATTACCGCCACCGGCAACAAGGACATCATCACGCTCGAGCACATGAAGGCGATGAAGGACCACGCCGTGCTGGGCAACATCGGGCACTTCGACAACGAGATCCAGGTCGCCCAGCTCGAGAAGTCCGGCGCCACCAAGGTGAACATCCGCCCGCAGGTCGACGTGTGGACGTTCCCGGACAGCGGCAAGTCGATCATCCTGCTCTCCGAGGGCCGGCTGCTCAACCTGGGCAACGCCACCGGGCACCCGTCGTTCGTGATGAGCAACAGCTTCTCGAACCAGGTGATCGCGCAGATCGAGCTGTGGACCAAGAACGACGAGTACGACAACGAGGTGTACCGGCTGCCCAAGCACCTCGACGAGAAGGTGGCGCGCATCCACGTCGAGGCGCTCGGCGGCCAGCTGACCAAGCTGACCAAGGAGCAGGCCGAGTACATCGGCGTCGACGTCGACGGCCCCTACAAGGCTGACCACTACCGCTACTGATGCGCTGAATCGCCGAGCGTCACGCCAGCGCGGCGTTCGGCCTCGAGCGTCACGCCAGCGTGGCGCTCGCGGGCCGGGATAGGCTCGCGCCGTGCTGATCGCGATCGAAGGGGTCGACGGTTCCGGCAAGCGGACGCTGTCCGACGGCCTGGGCAAGGCCTTCGAAGCCGCCGGGAAGTCGGTTGCCACGCTGGCGTTCCCGCGTTACGGGCAGTCGGTGACCGCCGACATCGCGGCCGAAGCGTTGCACGGCGGGCACGGCGACCTGGCGTCGTCGGTGTACGCGATGGCCACGCTGTTCGCGCTCGACCGCGCCGGGGCGATCGGGCAGATCGCGGCGCTGGGCCGCGACCATGACGTGGTGATCCTGGATCGCTACGTCGCCTCCAACGCGGCCTACAGCGCGGCGCGCCTGCACCAGGACGCGGCCGGGGAGGCGGCCGCGTGGGTGCACCGGCTCGAATACGAGCGGTTGGGGCTGCCCACGCCGGACTGGCAGGTGCTGCTCGCGGTGCCCGCCGAACTCGCCGCGCGGCGGGCCCGGCACCGGGCCGAGCACGAGCCGGGCCGCGCGCGGGACAGTTACGA
>NZ_LZKE01000013.1:0-10800 GCF_001672675.1 Mycobacterium sp. E2327 | reverse complement strand
CGCCGCCCGATGGTGGACTTGCCCGAGCCCGGCAGGCCGACGAGCACCGCCTTGGGCGCCATCACGCGGTACCGCGCGCGGCGGGCGATTCCCGGTCGGCGACCGCGCGCAGGTAGGACTCGACGTTGCGGCGGGTCTCGGCCAGCGAGTCGCCGCCGAACTTCTCCAGCGCCGCGCGGGCCAGCACCAGCGCCACCATCGTCTCGACCACGACGCCGGCGGCCGGCACCGCGCACACGTCGGAGCGCTGGTGGATCGCGACGGCCTCGTCGCCGGTCGCCATGTCGACGGTGGCCAGGGCCCGCGGGACGGTGGAGATGGGCTTCATCGCGGCCCGCACCCGCAGCGGCTGGCCGTTGGTCATGCCGCCTTCCAGCCCGCCGGCGCGGTTGGTCGAGCGGACGACGCCGTCGGGGCCGGGGTACATCTCGTCGTGGGCGCGGCTGCCGCGGCGCCGCGCGGTCTCGAAACCGTCGCCGATCTCGACGCCCTTGATCGCCTGAATGCCCATCACGGCCGCGGCCAGTTGGCTGTCGAGGCGGTTGTCACCGCTGGTGAACGAGCCGAGCCCGACCGGCAGGCCGAACGCCACCACCTCCACCACGCCGCCGAGGGTGTCGCCGTCCTTCTTGGCCGCCTCGATCTCGGCGATCATCGCTTCCTCGGCCGCCTTGTCATATGCGCGGACCGGGCTGTCATCGATCGCGGGCAGGTCCTCGGGGCGCGGCGGCGGGCCGTCGTAGGGCTTTGACGGGCCGATCGCGATGACGTGCGAGAGCACCTCGACGCCGAGCGCCTGCCGCAGGAACGAGCGGGCCACGGTTCCGGCGGCCACGCGGGCGGCGGTCTCGCGGGCGCTGGCCCGCTCCAGCACCGGCCGGGCGTCGTCGAAGCCGTACTTGAGCATGCCCGCGTAGTCGGCGTGGCCGGGCCGCGGCCGGGTCAGCGGGGCGTTGCGGGCCGAATCCTCCAATTCCGCGGCGTCCACCGGGTCGGTCGCCATCACGGTCTCCCACTTCGGCCACTCGGTGTTGCCGATCTCGATCGCGATGGGCCCGCCGAGGGTGACGCCGTGGCGGATCCCGGACAGGATGGTCACGGCGTCGCGCTCGAACTTCATCCGCGCGCCGCGGCCGTAGCCCAGGCGGCGGCGGGCCAGCTGATCGGCGATCTCGGTCGAGGTGACGTCGACGCCGGCGACCATGCCTTCCACCACGGCAACCAGCGCGCGACCATGGGATTCTCCGGCGGTGATCCAGCGCAACACCCGGCCATTCTCCCATGTGCTCAACCCAGCCAGGCCAACCCCGCCGCGCCCGCGGTGGCCAGGCACATCGACGGGCCGTGCGGCACGGTGCGCGCGCCGCGCGCCAGCCCGACCACCCCGGCGAGCGCCGTGAGCAGCGGCGCGCCGAGCGCCGCCAGGAACCACACGTCCGGGCCGAAACAGCCGGCCAGGCCGCCCAGCCCGATCGCCAGCTTGACGTCGCCGGCCCCCATCGCCGCCGGGGCGACAAGGTGGACCGCCAGGTAAGCCCCGGTCAACGCCGCCGCGCCGGCCAGCGCGGGCAGCCCGCGGCCGGTCAGGGCGGCGACCAGCAGTATGCCGGCGGCCCCGGGCAGCGTCAGCGCGTTGGGCAGCCGGCGTGACCGGACGTCGTAGGCGCTCAGGAGCGCCAGCCAGGCGAGTATTGCCACAGTCGCCCCCAGCCGCATGGGTCCTCCCGTCCGCGTGGCGAGTGTGGGGGCTGCGTACGAAAACCGTGGCGAATTCGTCCATAAGCCACACACCCGGCGAATGACGTGGGCATCCGATGCGCGGCAGGCTAGCGCAGCGCCGCCTCCATCGCCGCTCGCGGCGCGGGCAGCCCGGTGAACTGTTCTACCTGGGAAAACGCCTGGTGCAGCAGCATCTGCAGGCCGTCGATCACCCGGCCGCCCGCCGCGCCCACCGCGGCCGCCAGCGGCGTCGGCCACGGGTCGTAGACCGCGTCCAGCAGCACCGGGATCGCGGCGAACACGCCGGCATACCGCGCGGCCACGTCCGCGGGAATGGTGCTGACCAGCACGTGCGCGCCCGCCACCTCGTCGGCCAGTCCGGCGTCGTCCAGGCCACAGAACCGGGTCTCGACGCCGACGCGGGCGCCGAGGTCCACCAGCCGGGCGGCCTTCTCCGGATCCCGCGCGACGACGGTGATGCCGGTGACGCCGAGCTCGGCCAGTCCGACGACGGCCGCCGGCGCGGTGCCGCCCGATCCACAAACCAGCGCCCATCCCGAGGCCGACCCGACGGCGCCGGCGACCCCGTCGACGTCGGTGTTGTCGGCCCGCCAGCCCGCCGCCGTGCGCACCAGGGTGTTGGCGGAGCCGACCAGGGCCGCGCGCTCGGTGTGCTCGGCGGCGAATCGCAGCGCGGCGAATTTGCCCGGCATGGTCACCGACACCCCGACCCACTCCGGCCCCAAACCGCCGACCACGCCGGGCAGTTCCTCGGCGCCGCATTCGATGCGGTCGTAGGTCCAGTCGTTCAGGCCCAGCGCCCGGTACGCGGCCAGGTGCAGGTCAGGGGACTTCGAATGGGCGATGGGGCGCCCGAGCACCCCTGCCTTTCTAGCGGGGCGTGCTGTCGAGGACACCGTTGTGCTTAGCCAGCTCGATATTGGCCAAATGCTGCTGATAGTCCTTGGTGAACAGCGTCGTGCCCTGGGAATCGATGGTGACGAAGTACAGCCAGTCCCCCGGCTCCGGATGCTCGGCCGCGCGCAGCGCGTCGACGCCCGGCGAACAGATCGCCGTGGCGGGCAGCCCCTGGGACACGTAGGTGTTCCACGGAGTCCGCTGGGCGCGGTCGGCGTCGGAGGTGGCGACCTCGCGGCGGTCCAGCGGATAGTTCACGGTCGAGTCGAATTCCAGCGTGTGGCGCGCGTGCAGGCGGTTGTAGATCACCTGCGCCACCTTCGCGAAGTCCTGCGAATTGGATTCCTGCTGCACCAGCGAGGCGACCACCAGGATGTCGTAGGGCGACACCCCCCTGGCCTGCGCGGAATCCAGCAGACCGGACTTCATGTACTCCACGGCGCCCGCGCTGATCAGGCTGGTCAGGATGCTTTCGGCCGACGACGCGGGGTCGACGTTGAAGGTCCCCGGCGCGATCAGTCCCTCGATGCGGCGGTGGTCCTTGCCGAGCTCGGTCACCGGCTCGACGGCCCACGGCGGCACCGCCAGCGTCGTGGGCGCACTGTTGGAGGCCGCGGCGCGCAGGTCGTCGACCGACACGCAGCGCTTGGTGCCGTCGAGGTCCACACAGGTGGCGCGGGAGATCAACGAGAAGATGCCGGGATTCACCACGTTGGTCTTCATGTCGGTGGTGTCGTCGAGCTGACGGCCCTCGGGGATGACCAGCCGCCCCACCCGGTTGTTCGGGTCGGCCAGCCGCGCGACGGCGTTGGCCGCCGGGATCTCGGTGCGCATCCGGTAGTAGCCGGGCTGGATCGAGTTAATCGCGGCGTTGCCGTGCGCGGCGTTGACGAACGCGCGGACCGTCGCGACCACCCCCTGGCTGTGCAGCGTCTCGCCCACCATCGTGGTCGAGTCGCCGTCCTGCACGTGAATCACGATGTCGCGCTTGCCATTTCCACTGTAGTCGTCACCGGAGCCGAACACCGTGTTCCACAGCCGGGTGCCGACGAAGACGACGGTCACCATGACCACGACGGACACCACGAGGACGACCCGGCCGACGAAGCGCTTGCGCCGCTTGCGCTGTGCCGCACGGTTGCGGGCAACCCGGCTCGTCCGGCGCCGCGGCGACCCGACCGCCTCGGGCTCGGCGCGCTGGCCGCGGGCGCTGTCAACCATCGGTGAGCCCCCCGGTCGCCGCGCGGCGCTGGTCGAGCCAGCTCTGCAGGATCGCCACCGCCGCGGCCTGGTCGATCACCGCGCGCTGCTCTCGGGCCCGCACCCCCGCGGCGCGCAGCGACCGCTGGGCGCTCACGGTGGTCAGCCGCTCGTCGGCCAGCCGGACCGGCGTCGGGGCGATCCGCCGGGCCAGCGTCTCGGCCAGTTCGATCGCGTCCACCGCCGACGGCCCGGTGCGGTCGGCCAGCGTGCGCGGCAGCCCGACGATCACCTCGACGGCCTCCAGCTCGGCGGCCAGCTCGGCCAGCCGGCGCACGTGCCTGCCGGAACGGTCACGGCGCACCGTCTCCACCGGGGTGGCCAGGATGCCGTCGGGGTCGCTGGCGGCCACGCCGATGCGCACGCTCCCCACGTCGATACCGAGCCGACGACCCCGCCCAGGGTCCTGATCAGGGTCGCCGGGCCGGTCCGGGAGACGGTGCTGTGTCAAGACCACTCAACCGACCCGCGCGATCTCGGCACGCACCGCGTCGAGGGCCGCGTCGATGCCGGTCGGGTCCTTCCCCGACCCCTGCGCCAGGTCGGCCTTGCCGCCGCCGCGGCCGTCGACGGCCCCGGCGAGCTGCTTGATCAACTCGTTGGCGCTCAGGCCGAGTTCCTGGGCGGCGGCGTTGGCGGCGACGGCGTAGGGCACGCTGTTGCCCTCCCCTTCGGAGATCAGCGCCACCACCGCCGGATCGCTGCCGAGCTTGCCCCGGATGTCGCCGACCAGGGAGCGCAGGTCGCCCGCCGTCATCCCGCTCGACATCCGCTGCGCCACCACACGCACGTTACCGATCCGCTCGGCGCCGGCCGCGGCGTTGGTCGCGGCGGCCCGCGCGCCCGCGAGCCGGGCACGTTCGAGTTCCTTCTCGGCGGCCTTGAGCCGGTCCACCAGGTTGGCGACCCGGGCCGGCACCTCCTCGGACGGCACCTTCAGCGACGACGCCAGCCCGGCCATCAGCGCGCGCTCCTTGGCAAGGTGGCGGAACGACTCCAGCCCGACGTAGGCCTCCACCCGCCGGATCCCGGAACCGATCGACGACTCGCCCAGGATGGTCACCGGCCCGATCTGCGCCGAGTTGTGTACGTGCGTGCCGCCGCACAACTCCAGCGAGAACGGCCCACCGATCTCCACCACGCGCACCTCGTCGGGATAGGCCTCGCCGAACAGGGCCATCGCGCCCATCGCCTTGGCCTTCTCCAGCTGCTCGGTGAAGGTGTGCACCTCGAAGTCGGCCTGCACCGCCTCGTTTGTGACCTCCTCGATCTGGGTGCGCTGGTCCTCGGTCAGCGCGCCCTGCCAGTTGAAGTCGAAACGCAGGTAGCCCGGCCGGTTCAGCGACCCGGCCTGAACGGCGTTGGGCCCCAACACCTGTCGCAGCGCGGCGTGCACCATGTGGGTGCCCGAGTGGCCCTGCGTGGCGCCCCGGCGCCAGCCCGGATCCACCGCGGCGACGACGGTGTCGCCCTCCACGAATTCGCCGGACTCCACGTTGATCCGGTGCACGAACAAGGTTTTGGCGATCTTCTGCACGTCGGTGACGGCCGCACGGGCGCTCTCGTTTGCGCCGGTTCCGCTGATGCTGCCCTCGTCGGCGATCTGGCCGCCCGACTCGGCGTAGAGCGGGGTGCGGTCCAGCACCAGCTCCACCCGGTCCGCGCCATCGCCGCCGTGCGCGACGACGGGCACCCGTTTGCCGTCGACGAAGATGCCCAAAATCCTTGCCTCGGAGGTCAACTCGTCGAACCCGGTGAACTCGGTGGGACCGGCGTCGACCAGCTCGCGGTAGGCGCTCAGGTCGGCGTGCGCGTGCTTGCGCGCGGCGGCGTCGGCCTTGGCGCGGCGGCGCTGCTCGGCCATCAACTCCCGGAAGCCGATCTCGTCGACCTGCAGGCCGGCCTCGGCCGCCATCTCCAGGGTGAGCTCGATCGGGAAGCCGTAGGTGTCGTGCAGGGTGAACGCGTCCGACCCGGACACCACGGTCGCGCCGGTCGCTTTGGTGGCGCCGGCGACGTCCTCGAACAGCTTCGAACCCGAGGCCAGCGTGCGGTTGAAGGCGGTCTCCTCGGCGACGGCGATGCGCCGGATCCGGTCGAAATCGGTGACGAGTTCGGGGTACGACGGGCCCATCGAGTCGCGCACGGTGGCCATCAGGTCCCCGACGATCGGCTCCTCGATGCCGAGCAGCTTGGCCGAGCGGATCACCCGGCGCAGCAGCCGACGCAACACGTAGCCGCGCCCGTCGTTGCCGGGGCTGACGCCGTCGCCGATCAGGATCGCCGCGGTGCGGCTGTGGTCGGCGATGACGCGGTAACGCACGTCGTCCTCGTGGTTACCCGTGTCGTATCCGCGCGGCGCGCGGGTGGCGACCAGATCGATGACCGGCCTTAGCAGGTCGGTCTCGTACACGTTGTGCACGCCCTGCAGCACGAACGCGACCCGCTCCACGCCCATGCCGGTGTCGATGTTCTTGCGGGGCAACGGCCCGAGGATCTCGAAGTCGGTCTTGGACGTGCCCTCGCCGCGCTCGCTCTGCATGAACACGAGGTTCCACAGCTCGACGTAGCGGTCCTCGTTGGCGATCGGGCCGCCCTCGACGCCGAAGTCGGGGCCGCGGTCGTAATAGATCTCCGACGACGGCCCGCACGGTCCGGGGATGCCCATCGACCAGTAGTTGTCCTCCATGCCGCGGCGCTGGATCCGCTCCGCCGGCAGCCCGGCGTTCTCCTGCCACAGCGAGAACGCCTCGTCGTCGTCGAAATAGACTGTGGCCCAGAGTCTTTCGGGATCCAGGCCGTATCCGCCGTCGTCGATCGAATTGGTCAGCAGCGCCCAGGCCAGCTCGATCGCCCGGCGCTTGAAGTAGTCGCCGAACGAGAAATTGCCGGCCATCTGGAAGAAGGTGTTGTGCCGGGTGGTGATGCCCACCTCGTCGATATCGGGGGTGCGGATGCACTTTTGGATGCTGGTGGCCGTCGCGTACGGCGGCGTGCGTGCGCCCAGGAAGAACGGCACGAACTGGACCATGCCGGCGTTGACGAACAGCAGGTTGGGGTCGTCGAGGATCACCGAGGCGCTCGGCACCTCCGTGTGGCCCGCCTTCACGAAGTGATCGAGGAATCGCTTCCTGATCTCGTGTGTCTGCACTTTTAGTCCGCTTCTTCGTAGTTGCTTTGCTTTGCTTCGATCGGGATTCCCAGCCTAGTCAGCTAGCCCTCCAGGAAGCTCAACCGCACCGACCGCCGTGGATTGTCCCGGTTGAGGTCGACCAGCACGATGCTTTGCCAGGTGCCCAACTGCGGGTCGCCGCTGGCGACCGGCACCGTCACCGACGGCGCGACGATCGCCGGCAGCACGTGGTCGGCGCCGTGGCCCGGCGATCCGTGCGCGTGCCGGTATCGCTCGTCGCGCGGCAACAGCCGTTCCAGCGTGTCGACCAGGTCGTCGTCGGAACCGGCACCGGTCTCGATGATCGCGACCCCGGCCGTGGCGTGCGGGACGAACACGTTGCACAGGCCGTCGCCGTAGCTGAAGCAGAACCGGCGCACCGCATCGGTCAGATCGACGATGCGGCGCTGGGCGGTGTCTACCTGCAGCACATCGGTATGCACCCGGTCAAGCCTACGGCGCGCCCAGCGGGACCGGCCAATCGTTTGTGAGGGCTGCCACACCCCCGGGGGGCATTGCCACCGCCGCCTGCCAGGAGGAACGTATCTGGTTGGACCGGTGGCGCCACCGGGGCGCTGCCCCGAACAAAGAGGGGGTGGGTCGTGTACGCACGCTCTACCACTATTCAGGCGCAACCCTCGTCGATCGACGCCGGAATTGCGCACGTTCGCGATGAGGTCATGCCCGCACTGCAAGGCATGGCGGGGTGCGTCGGCGTGTCCCTGTTGGTCGACCGGGAGTCGGGCCGCTGCATCGCCACCAGCGCCTGGGAGAGCGATGAGGCCATGCGCGCCAGCGGTGAAACCGTGACGCCGATCCGAGATCGGGCCGCGGAAATGTTCGGCGGCACGGCGGATGTCGCGGAATGGGAGATCGCGGCGCTGCACCGCGATCACCGCGCGCCCGACGGCGCCGGCGTGCGCGCGACCTGGGTCAGGGTGCCGGAAGGGCAAATGGACGCCGGCATCGAGTACTTCAAGTCGTCCGTCCTGCCCCAACTCGAGGACCTCGACGGGTTCTGCAGCGCCAGCCTGCTGGTCGACCGCGCGTCCGGGCGCGGCGTGTCCTCGGTGACGTTCGACAGCATGGACGCGATGCAGCGCAACCGCGAGCAGGCGACCGCACTCAAGACCACGTCGATACGCGAGGCGGGCGTCGAGGAACTCGACGAGCGGGAGTTCGAGCTGGCGCTGGCGCACCTGCGGGTGCCCGAGCTCGTCTGAGCTCGGTTCGCGCCCATTGCCACCCCTGACCGGGAGGAGGAAGGTAGTCATGGGGCCCCGGTGGCGCCACCGGGGCCCAGTCAAATCCAGGCCCCGACAAGGAGGCTCACCAAATGTACGCACGCTCCACCACCATTCAGGCGCAACCCCTGTCCGTCGACATCGGCATTGCGCATATTCGCGATGTCGTCATGCCCGCCCTTCAGGAAATGGACGGGTATGTCGGAATGTCGCTGTTGGTCGACCGGCAGGACGGCACCTGCATCGCCACCAGCTCGTGGGACAGCTTGGAGAAGATGCGCGCCAGCGCCGAGCGGGTGGCGCCCATCCGTGACCGCGCCGCCATGATGTTCTCCGGCCAGGCGAGGGTCGAAGAATGGGACATATCTCTGATGCGCCGCGATCACCGGGCGCATCAGGGGGCGTGCGTGCGGGCCACCTGGCTCAAGGTGGTGCCGGACCACCTCGAGCGGTCCCTCAACTTCTACCGGATGTACGTGCTCCCGGAGTTGGAGACGCTCGACGGCTTCTGCAGCGCCAGCCTGATGGTCGACCACCCGGCGTGCCGGCGGGCGGTGGCGTGCTCGAGCTTCGACAGCGTCGAAGCGATGGCCCGAAACCGCGACCGGGCGAGCGAGCTGCGCAGCAGGCGCGCCCGGGACCTGGGCGCCGAGGTGCTCGACGTGGCCGAGTTCGAGCTGGCCATCGCGCATTTGCGGGTGCCGGAGCTGGTCTAGCGGCTAGGGCAGCGCGTCCCCGGGGAAGCCGCGGCACTCGTGCACCTGGTAGGTGAACACGCCCGCCGCGACCCCGGGGTCGTCGGCCATGATGGCGCGGGTGTCGTCGACGCTCGCGGCGAACACCCCGATGCCGCAGACATCGGACTCGTCGGTGACCGGCAACACCACCGCCAGCACGCCGTCGTCGCGCAGGCCGAAGTTGCGCCGGCCGTGCTCCCAGATGATCGGCGGCGACGACTCGTCGCCGAACCTGGGCCCGCGCTTGAGGATGACGACGCTGTAGGCCTTGGCGGTGGGCAGCAGCCGGCCCATCTCCTCGTCGGTGAAGGTCTTCATGCCCGTCCCCTCTTCCGGATGATCGCGCGCAGCCGGTCCAGCCGACCGGCCATCTCACGTTCGCCGCCGCGGCCGGTGGGCCGATAATAGTCCACGTCCACCAGCTCGTCGGGCGGATATTGTTGGGGCACAACGCCATCCGGGGCGTCGTGCGAATACTTGTAGCCCTGCGCGTTGCCCAGCGCCGCGGCGCCGGAGTAGTGCCCGTCGCGCAGGTGCGGCGGCACCAGCCCGGCCTTGCCGGCCCGGATGTCGTTCATCGCCGCCGCGAGCGCGGTGGTGACCGCGTTGGACTTCGGCGCGGTCGCCAGGTGGATGGTGGCGTGCGCCAGGGTCAGCTGGGCCTCCGGCATGCCGATCAGCGCCACGGTCTGGGCGGCGGCGACCGCGGTCTGCAGCGCGGTCGGGTCGGCCATCCCGATGTCCTCGCTGGCCAGGATCATCAGCCGGCGCGCGACGAACCGCGGGTCCTCCCCCGCGACCAGCATGCGGGCCAGGTAGTGCAGCGCGGCGTCGACGTCGGAGCCACGCACCGACTTGATGAAGGCACTGACGACGTCGTAGTGCTGGTCGCCGTCGCGGTCGTAGCGCACGGCGGCCTTGTCCAGCGACTGTTCGATGGTCTCGACGGTCACGACGTCATTTGCTTCGGCCGCGACCTCGAGCGCGGTCAGGGCGCGGCGGGCATCGCCGGCGGCCAGCTGCACCAGGAGGTCGACGGCCTCGGGCTGCACTTCGACGCGGCCGCCCAGGCCGCGCGGGTCGTCGATCGCGCGGCGGACGAGCGTGCGGATGTCGTCGGACGTCAGCGGCCGCAGCTGCAGGATCAGCGACCGGGACAAGAGCGGCGCCACCACGGAGAACGAGGGGTTCTCCGTCGTCGCCGCCACCAGCAGCACCACCCGGTTCTCCACCGCGGACAGCAGCGCGTCCTGCTGGGTCTTGGAGAACCGGTGCACCTCGTCGATGAACAGCACGGTCTGTTCGCCGGAAAGGAGCGCGTGCCGCGCCTTGTCTATCACCGCGCGGACGTCCTTCACGCCGGCCGACAGCGCCGACAGCGCCTCGAACCGGCGGCCCGTCGACCCCGAGATCAGCGCGGCCAGTGTGGTCTTGCCGCTGCCCGGGGGGCCGTACAGGATGACCGACGCGACGCCCGAGCCCTCCACCAGGCGGCGCAGCGGCGACCCGGGTGCCAGCAAGTGGCCCTGGCCGACGACCTCGTCCAGCGACGCCGGCCGCATCCGCACCGCCAGCGGCGCACCCGCCGACACGCCGAAGCCCTGGTCGGCAGTCTGCGGTGCGCCGGGAAGGTCGAAGAGACCGTCGGACACGGTTTTAGGCATACCACGCCCGGGCGACGGGGTGCGCCGGGGAGGAAAGCGGCGAAAACAATCCGCGCAACCTGGCGACTTATTTGCTAAGTTCCGGG
>NZ_LZKE01000012.1:0-72864 GCF_001672675.1 Mycobacterium sp. E2327 | reverse complement strand
TATGCGTACCAGCTTGACGCTTTTGCTGCCGCGGTGCTGCGCGGCGAGCCAGTGAAGACGACGCCGGAAGACGCGGCCGAGAACATGACCGTCATCGATGCGATCTATCGCGCTGCGGGCCTTTCGCTCCGCGAGCCGGCCTAAACACCAAATCCGTTCGCCCGGTGACACTTCAGACAAGGTGCCGCGTCGAGACTTAGTCGGAGTCGATCGATCTGGTCAGGTGGCGAAATGCGCCTGGTTCACGTGCGCGGCCACCCGCAAGGCGTTCGCCGCGACCGTCAAGCTGGGGTTCAAACCGGCGCTGGACGGGAAGAACGAGGTGTCCACCACGTAGAGGTTGTCCACCTCGTGCGCCCGATTCTGGGGGTCCAGCACGCTGGTTTTCGGATCGGCACCGAAGCGGCAGGTGCCGCAGACGTGGCCCAGGTTCGTGTTGTCTTTGCCGGTGCCCAGCGTGAGATTGCGGAACGGCTGCAACACCTCTTTGAGCTGCCGCACAAACGTCGCGCGGCGCTCCAGCTCGCTGGGGTGTAACCGGTACTGAAGTCGCAGCCGCTGGCGATTGTCCGCGCCGGGCCGATCGGGTGGCAGGACTCGGTTGTCCAGATACGGCAGGTCCTCCATGATCCCGGCCAGCACCAGCCCGCCGGTGACGAACCGCTGATACATCCGGCGTCCCGCAAGGCTGGTCGCGCGCAGCGCCTTCCCTCGCCAGCCGGGGCGGTTGCTCAGCCACTCCAGCGGGGGTATCTCACCGAACGACTGCACGGTGCCGTACTTCTGGCCGTCGGAGAAATAGAAGTCGTTCAGCCCGATCTCCTTGTTCGGCGTCGTGATCGTACGTTTCGGGTTTGGCCAGATCTCGATCGGCTCGAGCAGGTGGCGCATCAGGTTGCGCCCCAATACATCTGAGCCGTTGGCCAAACCTCGCGGCCAGTCGCCGGACCGGGAGTTGAGCAACAACAGCGGGGTGGCCAGCGCGCCGGCGGCCAGCACCACCACCTCGCCTTTCAACGCCAGCATGTCGGAGCGACGCTGGGCGATCACCTGCCGCACCCGGCTGCGGTCCGCCTCCAGGCGCACGACCCGGCATTCGGTCAGGAGCTGGGCGCCGTGCTGGGTGATCGCGGGCAGCACGCCGTTGCGAGCGGCGTCGTTCTTGCACGAGCGGGGACAGAGATACGTCTGGCAGGTGGCGCAGCCCTCGGTGTACTCGCAGGCCATCGGCAGGTGGTAGGGGTGCAGTCCACGGCCGGTCAGGTAGTTGACCAGCGGCTGGTTGTCGGGCGAAAACGGCGGGGCCGCAGGCAAACCCACGGTGGCGGCCTCGGGGCGCAGGGGGTCGGGTTCGCCGCGCACCCCCAGCAGCTTTTCGGCTTCGGCGTACCAGGGACTCAGCTGGTCGTAGGTGATCGGCCAGGCCTCGGGCACGGTGGAGTCCCCGGGGTCGCGGAAGTTTTGCCGGGGGGTGAAGTCCTGGGCGAAGAATCGCTCGCACACCATGCCGTAGAGGGCCGAGGAGCCGCCGGTGCCGCTGCCGATGAACGGCACGAACCGCTTCGGGCGCCGCCCGCTTATGTCTTCGATCTCGTCAGTGGAGCGTCCGGCCCGGGCCAGGGCGTCGTAATACGTTTCGGCCGAACGGGCGGCGCCCGGTTCGGCGAGTTCGGGCATGGCGGCGCGAATCGTTCCCGGCGTGCCGGGCAGGGTCGAGCGGCCCTTTTCGACGAACAGCACCCGTCGGCCGGCGCGGGCCAGTGACAAGCCCAGCATGCCACCGCCCATGCCGGTGCCGACGACGATCACGTCCCACACAACGCGTTCGGCCTCGCGCGCACTCAGCTCGCCGTCAGCCAATCGAGCTCCTCAGCGGATGATGTCCAACGCTTTGCCCGGTCCGGGCGAATCGCGATCCTAGCATCGCGTTGCCGTCGTCCGATCCGTTCAAAAATCTTGCTGTGGCGGCAGCACCAGCGCGCCGACGACCAAGGTCATGGCAATCGCGGAGCGGTCTCGCATGACCTGCTAGCACGGACCGCTCACTCTTCCGGCCGAGCGGAAGGGCATCAGTTCCGCGACGGCTGAAGGCGTGTCGGACCTGACACTGCCAGCAGCGGCAGAATCAACGCATCCAGGACACGATGATGCGGGCTAATCGAACGCAAATCTCTATCGCATGGTCAGAAACACCTCGACTCACGCGTTCAGATTCGCCCACCCACGCCGCCATCCAGAGCACTTGTTTGCTATTTTCTAAACGCTCTAATAGCAGCAGTTGCCCACCCTCAAGCACCCGCACTAGACATCAGTCGTCGCATTCCAGCGGGACACCATTTCAGACTCAACATCCACATCAGAATCCGACCCGCAAGTGGCATTACATCAGCAGCGTCCTGAATCATCGGCGGGAGAACAGGCATCGAGAAGGAGCAGTTTTGACCGTGACCGATCGCGACTTCCGATCTCTTTACCTCGACCTGATCCGTCGCAACCTCACCAGATATGGGATGCGTGAGCGGATGCCTGCTGAGTGGCCGCTGCGGCGACGCCTCCTTGTCAAAATCTACAACACCCTCACACCTATGTTCGTGCGTGTAAGCCCCTTCGGTGAACGAAAGCGCGACTTGGGCCTGGACTGGCCCGCGGAAGCCGAGACGATGATTGGGATGCATAGACTCACCAGTCTGCAACGTTGCGTTGAGACGGTACTGGCCGACGACATCCCCGGCGATCTGGTCGAATGTGGAGTGTGGCGCGGTGGCGCTTGCATCCTGATGCGCGCGGTTCTAGCAGCCTATGGGGATGAGACGCGATCCGTGTGGCTAGCCGATTCGTTCGCGGGCCTGCCACGCCCAGACACCGCAAAGTACAAAGCGGATAAATTGTTTATGCCAGATCTCTATGCGGGCGTGCTGGCGGTACCGGAATCGGAAGTCAGGGCGAATTTCGAGCGCTACGGGCTGCTAGATGACCAGGTCCGCTTTCTTCCTGGCTGGTTCAAAGACACGCTGCCCAATGCTCCGATTGATCGCATCGCCTTGTTGAGGCTTGATGGCGACCTCTACGAATCCACGATACAAGCGCTCGACGCGCTATACCCGCGACTGTCCCCCGGGGGTTTCTGCATCATTGATGACTACGCGCTTAAGGCGTGTCGGCAAGCTGTCACGCACTACCGTGAGAAGCACAGCGTATCCGCGGAAATCGTTGATATAGACGGGATCGCTGTGCTGTGGCGCAAGTAGTGAAAACCATTAGGACGCTCTTCGCCCGGTAACGGCACCGCCCGGGTTTTGCTCGATCTCCCCGAGCGACCCGGGTCAAGTGCTAGCGTCGGGGTCCGTGTCTGGACGTAACGCACCCGTGCGGATCGGCATCCTGGGCGCTTCGCGCTGGGCGCCAACGACGTTCATCAACCCGGCAAAGGGAAACGCTGAGGTCGTCGTGGCGGCGGTGGCCTCCCGCGATGTGTCCCGCGCCCGAGCCTTTGCCGCCAAGCATGGCGTCGCCCGGGTGCATGACGGCTACGAAGAGCTGATCGCCGATCCAGACCTGGATGCGGTATACAACCTGCTGCCGACGAGCGTCCACGGCAGGTGGACCCGAGCCACGCTCGCCGCGGGCAAACACGTGCTTTGTGAAAAGCCGTTCACTGCCAATGCGGCCGAGGCCCGCGAGGTGGCCGAACTGGCCGCCGAGTCGGACCGGGTCGTGATGGAGGCGCTCCAGTACCGTTTCCATCCGTTGACTCAGCGGGTTGAACAGATCATTGCTTCAGGGGAACTGGGCAAGCTGGAGCGGGTGGAGGTCGCCCTCTGCGTGTTATTGCCGAAGCGCTCCAATGCCAACGTCTACGACTACTCCTTGGCCGGGGGCGCGGTGATGGATGTCGGCGTTTATACGGTTGACATGATTCGTACGTTTGGCGGTTCGACCCCCGAAGTCGTTTCGGCACGGGCGAGACTGGACGGTCCTCAGGTGGATCGGGTCATGACGGCCGAGTTGCGGTTTCCGAGCGGGCACACGGGCCGGCTGCACTGCGCGCTGTGGTCATCGGAGCTGTTTCGGGCGAGCGCCAAGGTGGTTGGCGACCGCGGCCAGCTGCGGTACCTCAGCCCGGCGGCACCGCACCTTCTGCCTCGGATCTCGATCCACTCGGTCGACGGAAAGCGTGTGGAGCGCTTCCCGCGGCGCCCAACCTACGCGTATCAGCTCGACGCTTTCGCCGGGGCGGTGCTGCGCGGGGAGCCGGTGAAGACGACGCCGCAGGGCGCGATCGAGAACATGACCGTGATCGACGCGATCTATCGCGCTGCGGGTCTCGAACTCCGTCGGCCGTCCTGAGCGCTAATACGTCCGCGTGGTGGCGCATCGGACACAACACGGCGTGCCGCGTCGATCAGCGTCGAACCGTGTGCGGCGGTGCGATCTCGGGCGGCAGGGCGCTGTCGGTGAGCCAGCCGTCGACGGTGCGCGAGAAGAGGTCGGGATCGCGCGTGGGCCAGTCATGGGGCATGCCGATTGCGACCCTGTCGACGCCGTTGGGCATTTGCTGCGCGAGCGCTGCAGCCCAGCGCCGCACGACCGGCAGCTCCTTGGCGCCGGTAACGAACAATGTGGGGGAATCCGCTTTGTCGAGTCCCTCGGGAAGCGTAAACCCCGCGGCCGCCATCGTGACGTCGGCGAGCTGTCCGCTGGTGATAAGACGTACATCCTCGCGATAGAAATCGATATGGGCCGGGGCAACCGTGGCCTGCCAGGCATTCCGGTAGCGCCGCACCATCCAGCGATACATCGAAGTCCGCGCGGGCAGTGCCAACAGGCGCCGCGTCAACTGTACAAAAGGCACCCTGTTGAGGGCTGTCCCGCACAGCACCGCATGATCCACGAGTTTTGGCTCCGTCGCCAGCAACTGCACCCCCACCTGGGCCCCGAGCGATAAGCCCACCACGTGCGCCCGGCCAGTGTCTGCCCGGGAGCGGATCAGGTCGGCCACCGCAGTGGCGGCTCGGCCCATCTCGAAGGGTCCCTGCTCGAAGCTCTTGCCGTAGTGGGGCAGATCTGGGACCAGACAGCGGTATTGCTGCATGCGCTCCACCACCGGCTCCCAGAACCAGCCGCTGGTATACGCGCCGTGAAGGAAGACGATTGTGGGCGCCCCAACCGGACCAGATTCGCGCACGAACAGGCCCATGTAAGCGACCCTATCAGTGTTGCGCTGGGATCTTTCAAGCCTACCGCGCGGTCTCAAGCCAACTGCGGTGCGTGCCCAAACGTCTGGATTTGTGGTCTATTGTACGGCTGTTGGATTAGACTGCCGGACGGTTAGCTAGGGGCGGGAGGCCCCTTCCATACCAAACGCGCACGGGGGACCGAAGGGCTGGGTTCCGCGATGGCTGTAGGCGTGTTCGGGCGCAGCGACGCCGAAATCGATCTACTGGTCCGTGGCATGCGGTCGGGCATCGCAGTTGTGGGCTTCGGCTACATCGGTACGGTAATTGGTGCCGTGCTGGCGGATCGAGGCTGGCCGGTGACCGGGATCGATGTCAGGCAGAACGTCGTTGACGAGATCAACCTGGGCAAGACCACCGTGCCCGAGCCGGGGCTTGGCGAGCTGGTGGCCGACAACGTACGAGTCGGTCGGCTGCGCGCCACGACCGATTTCGGGGCGGTCGCCGACAATGACTTCATCATCGTGACCGTCGGTACGCCGCTTGGTCCCGACTTCGAGCCCATCGTCGACGACATCAAGGCGGCGGCGCGGGCCGTGGGTGAGCACCTGCACGCCGGCCACCTCGTCATCCTCAAGAGCACGGTCCCACCCGACACCACCGAAAAGCTCGTTCTCCCGATCCTTGAAGAGACGTCAGGGCTGCGGGCCGGGGTCGACTTCGGATTGGCGTTTTGCCCTGAGCGCCTCGCCGAGGGCCAAGCCATCCATGAACTGACATCGATTCCGGTCGTGGTTGGTGCCGTCGAGGAGCGCAGCGCCCGCGCCTGCTCCACACTGTGGCGACATGCCTTGGGGGTGGACTCCGTCGTCGTCGACGATCCGCGGACCGCCGAGATGGTAAAGCTTGCCGACAACCTTTGGGTCGATCTCAATGTCGCGCTTGCGAACGAATTGGCCAAGGTATGCGATCGGCTAGAGATGGACGCCCTTCAGGTAATCGAGGCGGCCAACACGATGCCGAAGGGCGGCCGCGATGCGAATATCTTGAGGCCGAGCATGGGCGTCGGCGGGTACTGCCTGACCAAGGATCCATGGTTCGTCAACCATCTGGGCGAGTCCGTCGGGCTGGACCTGGCGATTCCGCGGACGTCGAGGACCGTCAACGACACGATGCCCGCCTACACCTACGGGCTGCTCACACAGCTCCTCGTCGATCAGAGCAAGGCGATCGAGACCAGCAAGATCGCGGTTTTGGGCATCGCGTTCAAGAACAACACCGGCGACTGCAGACTCACGCCGACGAAATACGTCATCGCCTTGCTCGAGGAGTCCGGCTGCCAGCTCTCGGTCCATGATCCGTGGGTGCCGGACGAGGAGGCCCACGCAGTGACGAAGATTCCGCTCACCCCCGACATTGAGTCTGCGGTCAAGGATGCGGACGCCTTGGTGGTCCTGGCGGGGCATCGGGAATTCCACCAGATCCCGCTGGCGAGGCTCGCGGACCTGGTGGCACCACGGTGCGTGTTCCTCGATGGACGCAACAGCTTCGACCCTGCGGCAGTGCGCGCCGCCGGCTTCGTATACAAGGGCATTGGCCGATAAGGTCCGGTAGGCGAAAGCGAACGTATACGTATGGATCAATGAAAGAGCAAATATGTCCAACGTCGTCGTGACGGGCGGCTACGGCTTGATCGGATCGCATTTGGTCTCCACATTGCTGGACCGTGGCGACTCGGTGACAGTGTTCGACTACGCAAAGAACACCCGCGACACGAGCATCGACTTCGACCGGCATGTCAACTTCCGGTTCGTGCAAGGCGACGTCACTGATCTGACCGCACTCGAAGAAGCCCTGACGCCCGGTGTCGACAAAGTGTTCCACCTGGCCGCAGTTGTCGGTGTCAAGAATTATATGAAGGATCCGCTTCGGGTCCTCGACGTCAACGTGACGGGCACCCGCAACGTGCTGGAATTGAGCCGGCGGCACGGAACACGCGTGGTGTTCGCCAGCACGTCTGAGGTGTTCGGGAAAAACCCGAACCCGCCCTTCGCCGAGGACGACGATCGCCTGCTCGGTTCGACCAAGACGGCGCGGTGGAGCTACAGCACCAGCAAGGCCATGGCCGAGCACCTTGTCTTCGCGATGCACAGCGCCTACGAACTGCCGGTGACGGTAGTTCGCTATTTCAACGTTTACGGCCCACGGCAGAACCCAATATTCGTTATTTCGCAGACCGTTCATCGCATTCTCAATGGCCGCCAACCGTTGCTCTACGACTCGGGTAACCAAACCCGGTGCTTCACCTACGTCGACGACGCCGTCGCCGGCACCTTGCTCGCGGCCGATAGCAGCGCGGCGATCGGGGAGGCCTTCAACATCGGCAGCATGACCGAGACGACTGTGCGCGACGCCGTCGAGTTGGCGATCAAGATCGCGAATGTCGACGGGGTGTCCGGAGCCGAGGCTGTTGACACCGCAGCGCGCTACGGCGGCCGCTACGAGGACATCCCTCGTCGTATCCCGGACTCGACAAAGGCGCAGCGAGAGCTGGGGTGGCGCCTGGAGGTCGATGTCGAGGAAGGGATCCGCCGCACCATCGAGTGGGCGCGGGCGAACCCTTGGTACCTCAAACAACTAGGAGATCAGCAGTAAGGCGAAGCCCCTGGAAGGTTGGCAGTGTGGCTGTGGGGCAGTCTTCAGGTGCTGTGCCAACAATCCGCATGTCAGGGGGACGCGAGCGCGCGGTCGGCCAGCGCCCCCATCACCGGTGCCAGCAGGCTGGAGTATTTGAGCGTTACGTGAGTCTTGTCCATGTAGACCAGGGTGTTGCCCACGATGACCGGGCAGCGATCGGCGGTGCAGAAAAGCTCGGTGAGGTCGGCGTATTGTCCACCGCCGGCTTTGGTGGCGGCGGTCTCGGCTGTGATGCCGGGTTGGTTCACCGCCTTCGAACTTGGCGGCGAGCAGGTGCTCGCGTCCTCGAGGTGGACGGACAGGCAGTCCGGCACCACTGACTGTGGATCAGGGATCGGCCCGAGGACCAGCACTTGCGCGCCGGTGCCGCGAAGCTGCTTTACCAGGCGGTTCAGGCTGTCGATCCACGCCGAATTGTATGACGTGAGACCCGTCCGCAAGTTACCGGCACCGTACCGCCGCGTCATGCTGAGCACGACGAGCCGCGGGTGCTCGGCCTGTAACCGTGCGGCGATCTGACCGCGCCACTGATCACACTCGGTGTACTCCCGGTTAGCGACGAGGTTGATGGTGGGCAGGTCAAGCATTGGGCAGGCGGCCCTGGCTAGGGTCTCGAGTCGCCAGTGCCGCTGTGCGGCGATCTCCTGGAACGCAGGATTCCACATCGCAGCCGTCGAGTCGCCGACCAGGGCCACCGTGGTGGTCGAGGCGGTGTCGCCGGTCGCGCATTCGGGCTGTCCGACTTCAAGAGGCTTGCGCATGCAGCCGCCGAGGAAGATGGTCCTAAGCTCGCGCGCGACGCTGGCAAGCGGCGGGTTCAGGTTCGACGGTACAGCTTTCAGCTCGACGGATGCCGCGACCGCGCCTTGCACCTGCGCGAACGCGTGCTGCACCGCCGCGTCGTAGGCGTCAATGGCGGAACCGGTGGGGGGAGGCGCCGCAGTGATGCTTAGCGTCGGAGCCGCCGGACCGCGGCCGACCGGGACAGGCATCCATACAAGCAGTGTCACGCCCACACAGACCGCTAGCGCGGTTGCGGCACCGCCAAGCGCGAGACTGCGGTTGGCCGACCGCCGCAGCGGGGCGGCGAAGCGCAGCGGGTTTTCGATGAAACGCACTGTGAGCACGGCCAGCCCAAGGGAGAGCAGGACCGCGGTCAGCGCTAGCGGTAGGGAATGGCCGGTCGCTGACGCGGGTGCCACCAGCAGCAACGGCCAGTGCCACAGATACCAGGAGTAAGACACCCGGCCG
The DNA here is from genome assembly GCF_001672675.1 of Mycobacterium sp. E2327. NCBI lineage: Bacteria > Bacillati > Actinomycetota > Actinomycetes > Mycobacteriales > Mycobacteriaceae > Mycobacterium > Mycobacterium sp. E2327. Next base: position 63,742 of record NZ_LZKE01000012.1, on the reverse strand, counting down.
ATCGCGCGCATCGGCCACACTGCCAGGACGCGCCCGACTCCCTGAGCCGGCGTGGCACAGCCCGCCCCGATGACCAGCGCCGTGCCCAGCACGGGCAACAGCGCGGCGGTACCTGGATAGGGTGTGGCCGCGCTCAGCCGCGTGCAGGCCAGCAGGATCACCACCAACCCGGCCCAGCCCACGATCGCGGCGCGCAGTCGCGGGAGTCGGCGCCACTGGCCGGCGGTGAGGAACACCAGGCCGCCGAGGGCCAACTCCCAAGCCCGGGTGGGCAGCGAAAAGAATGCCACGGGTGGCACTACGCGAGTGAATACCAGTGACAGAGCAAACGATACGGACGCGACCAGCGCCAGGAGCACCAGATACGGGCGCTCCGAGGAGGCGATCTGGGCCATCGTGCGCCGACGCACACGCCGGACGAGCCACGCCGTCGCGATGATCAATGCGGGCCACACCAGGTAGAACTGCTCCTCGACACCCAATGACCAGTAGTGCTGGAACGGCGACGGCGGCATATCGGCGGCCAGATAGTCGACGCCTTGCAGAATGAACCGGTAGTTGCTGACGTACAGAGCGCTGGCGATACCGTCACCGACGACGCTTCGCGACTGCAGTACGGGTGACAGCGCAGTCGAGCCGAGCATGATGAAGATTCCAACCACGGCCGACGCCGGCAGCAGTCGGCGGGCCCGCCCCCCGTAGAAGCGGCGCAAGCCGACGGTGCCGGTGCTGCTCACCTCGCGCCAGAGCAGCCCAGTGATGAGGAAGCCCGAGATGACGAAGAAAACGTCCACGCCGACGAATCCGCCACCTACGCCGGGTATGTCGGCGTGAAACAGCACAACGGCTATCACCGCGACGGCACGCAACCCTTCGATGTCGGGCCGGAATTCCTTGTGCGGCGGGTGTGGGCGCTGTACTTCTTCGGTAGGGCTGACGCTGTCGGCCTGGCGCACGATCACCTACCTAGTAAGAGGACGCGTTGTTCGAGTCGAGGCATTATCACACATGTGTCGAGCAAGCCGCGTCGATACCGCGACTGCCAACCACTGGTGGACATCACCGGCGGTCAGGGGCAGATCCCCACCCGCATCGAGTCAGTTGCCTGCTGCGAGCAGCGCGCACCTCGTTGTGATCAACTCCGAACAGTCGAAGCGGCATCTGCCGACCGTCAGCCGAACTTAAAGCGACGGTCGCGATCGCAGATGGTCCGCGGACGAAAATGCGCAGGTGACGAGATTCCGGCGTCGCAGCGCAGCAACGGATGGTCCGGGGCTTCCCGCGACGGTCCGCCGTGGTCGGCCGTTTGCCTGCAACTTCCGGCTCCCGGTTCGGTAGCACGGGAACCGGGTTATGCTGCTGGGCGGCCCAGCCGGGGACGCGCTCAGCCACTTCCATTCCAAAGAACGCGCACGTGAAAGGCTAGGACCTGCGATGAAGTTCGTGCTGGCAAACTGGGGAACTCGCGGCGAAGTCGAGCCCTACGTTACCGTCGGCCGCGAGCTGGTGCGCCGCGGGCATGACGTGCACATGGCCGTCGCGCCTGAGATGGTGAGCTTCACCGAGGCGGCCGGTGCTACGGCGGTGGCCTACGGCCCGGAATTGAAGGCAGTTTTGGACCCGCATCGCGATTTCTGGGCGGGTCTGTTCACGAATCCTTGGAGGGTCAGGGAGCTCCGCAGGTTGTCGGCTGAATATTCGGCGCCTCTCACCCAGTGCCGAGAGGAGGTCAGCAAGACGCTGACGTCGCTGGCCGACGGAGCCGACCTGCTGCTCACCGGCATGAATTTCGAGGACGACGCGCTCAACGCCGCGGAGTACTGCGACATTCCGTTCGCCACGCTGCATATCTTCCCGCTGCGAGCCAACGGCCGGCTCCTGCCGGTCCTGCCGGCGCCGTTGGCCCGCTCCGCGACAAGGGCGCTCGACTGGGTGGCCTGGCGCGGAGGGAAGAAGGTCGAGGATGCGCAGCGCCGCGAACTCGGTTTGCCCGAGGCGACACGGCCCTGGCCGCGTCGAATCACCGAACGCGGATCGCTGGAAATTCAGGCGTACGACGAGGTGTGCTACCCGGGCCTGGCAGCCGAATGGGCGAAATGGAATGGGCGGCGGCCGCCCAGAAGGCCATTTGTCGGCGCGTTGACGATGGAGTTGCCGACGGACACCGATGTGGAAGTCGAGTCGTGGATCGCCGCGGGAACGCCGCCGATCTGCTTCGGATTTGGCAGCGTAGGAGTGGAGTCCGCTGCCGATACGCTGGCCATGATCAGCTCGGCCTGCGCGCAGCTAGGCGAGCGGGCGTTGATCTGCGCCGCCGGGTCTGACTACAGCAATGTCCCCCACCGCGAGCACGTCAAGGTGGTCGGCGTGATGAACTACGCGACGGCCTTGCCCGCCTGCCGGGCTTTCGTGCACCACGGCGGCTGCGGCACCACGAACGCGGGCCTGCGTGCGGGGCTGCCGACGTTAATCCTCTGGACGTTGCCCGATCAGGGGCTCTGGGGAGCGCGGGTTAAACGACTGAAAGTCGGTACTGGGCGGCGCTTTTCGGCGACCACGGAGAAGTCGTTGGTCGCGGACCTGCGCACCGTCCTCGCGCCGCAGTGCCGCACCGCCGCCCGCGAGCTCGCCACCCGGATGACCAAACCCGCCGATAGCGTTGCGACCGCCGCCGACGTCGTAGAGAATTTCGCGCGCCTTAACCGGGTTGGCTAGCCGACGCCTCCGGTTCCTCGCCGGGGACCGCGGATCACTACGACTACCCGCAGCGGCGGCAAGAGAACAACTGCAGCATCTCAATCGTGCGCAAGCGCGCGGTCGGCCAGCGCGCCGATCACTGGTGCTAACAGCCGGGAGTATTCCAACGTCAGGTGATTCCGGTCCAGGTACACCAGCGCGTTACCCACGATGACTGGGCAGCGGTCGGCGGTACAGAACAGTTCGGTGAGGTCGGCGTATTGTCCGTCGCCGGCACGGGCGGCGGCGGACTCAGCCGCAATGCCGGGGTCGTTGACCGCCGTCGAGCGTCGTGGCGAACAGGCCAGCGCGTCATCGAGGTGGCCGGACAGGCAGACTGGCACCACGGAGTGCGGGTCCGGGATGGGTCCGAGCACCAGCACCTGCGCACCACTTCCGCGTAACTGCTGCACGAGGCGGGTCAGGGTGTCGATCCACGCCGGGCTGTATGCCCAGACGCCTTCGCCGGCGAGTCCGTAGAGGCGCGTGACGCTGAACACGACGAGTCGCGGGTGTTCGACCCGTAGCCGGTCGATGATCTGAGCGCTCCACTGCTCACACTCGGTGTATTCGCGCTGTAGACGGTAACTGAAGAGGCGTAGGTTCAGCATTGGGCAGCCCATCTTGGTGAGGGTCTCCAGCCGCCACTGTCGCTGTTTGGCGACCTGCTCCAGCGATTGGCTCCACATCGCGGCGCCCGAGTCGCCGACCAGGGCCACCGTCGTTGTCGATGTGGTATCGCCCGTCGCACACTCCGGCTGCCCCACTTGGTAATAAATGCGCATGCAGCCCGTCGGCGCCATCGCCTTTCCTTCATCTGCCACGTCGGCGAGCGGTGGATTGACGTTTGACGGTACGAGTTTCAGGTCGGCTGATGCAGCGACCGCGGCCTGCACTTGGGCGAACGCGTGCCGCACCGCCGCATCGTAGGCATCGATATTGGCGCCCGTGGGGGGAAGCCCCGCAGTGACGGTCAGTGTTGGAGCCGCTGGACCGTGGCCGGCCGGTAAGGGCATCCATACCAGCAGCGCCACGCCCACGCAGGCCGCGACCGCCGTTGCGGCACCGCCGACTGCGAGACTGCGGCCGGCCGACCGGCGTATGGAAGGGGAGAATCGTAGTGGGTTCTCGATGAAGCGCAGTGTCAGCACGGCTAGCCCACCAGAGATGACGACCGTTGCCAGCCTGACGGCCAGCCCCAGCTGGTGACCTAACAATGGCGCTGCGAGCACCAGCACCGGCCAGTGCCACAGATACCACGAGTACGACACTCGCCCGACGGTCCGCATCGGCGGCAATGCCAGCACACGCCCGACTCCCTGGGCAGGCGTGGCACAGCCGGCGCCGATTACCAGCGCGGTGCCGACCACGGGCAGCAGCGCGGCGGTACCCGGATACGGCGTGTTCGTGCCCAATCGGATGCAGGTCAGTAGGACCGCCCCCAGACCTAGCCATCCCGTTATCGCGGCCAGCGGTGCCGGTGCTCGGCGCCAGTGGCCTGCCGTCAGCGCCACCAGGCCGCCCGCAGCCAGCTGCCAGGCCCGAGTGGGCATGAGGAAGAACGCAGCAGCAGGCCAGATGCGGGTCACCGCAAGCGCCGCCGCAAACGACACCAGCGCGACCAAGATCAGGACCACAAGGTATGGGGACTTCGACGGTGCGCCATGCTCCGCGGTGCGCCGTCGCACGAGCCGGATGAGCCACGCCGTGCCGATGATCATGGGTGGCCATGCCAGGTAGAACTGCTCCTCCACACCCAGAGACCAGTAGTGCTGGAACGGCGACGCGGTCTGGTCGTTAAAAAAGTAGTCGGTGGCCTGAACCACGAACCACATGTTGGGGGCATACAGTGCGCTAGCGATGCCATCGCCAATGACATCCCGGACCTGCAATGGGGGTAACAGGACAGCCGAGGCGGTCATGGTGACGATGCCTACCGCGGCCGAAGCCGGCAGCAGTCGGCGCGCCCGGGCCCCATAGAACCGGCTAAGCCGCACGGTGCCTGAGGTGCTTACCTCGCGCCAGAGGAGGCCGGTAATCAGAAAGCCGGAGATGACGAAAAACACGTCCACGCCGACGAACCCACCACCCATACCGGGCACACCTGCGTGAAATAGGACCACGGCCACGACCGCGACGGCGCGCAAGCCCTCGATGTCCGGGCGAAATTGCGTCTGCGCCGGGCGCCGATCCTGCACCCTTTCGCCAGTGCTGACGCTGTCGGCCTGGCGCAAGGTCACCTACCTGATAGAGCAACGCGTTCTTTGAGTCGAGGAATTATCACACATCCGTCTAACTAACTTTTTGGATTTGTACAGACTCTTGACCCGACTCCACACCGGCAGCGCAGTGGGGACCAGGAAGAACGCCAAACCAGGCCACAAACGGGTAAGCGCCAGAAACCGCCCATGAGGGGCGGCAGCGATCCCCGGTGATCCGCGGTCGACAAATGTTCCAATCCAGGCCGAGCGCACGCTCGCAACCCTCCCGATCACCGGTCTGGGGGCTGTCCCACCACGGTGCCACGTGTGATTGACAATCCGCCCAAAATTTCCGGCTTTCAGTTCTATGGCGCCTGGATGTCGGGTTATGCTGCTCGGCGGTTGAGCCAAGGACGCGGGGGCTGCCGCTTCATTCCGCAGAGCCACATGGAAGTGAAAGGCGAAGATCCGCGATGAAAATTGTGCTGGCAAACTGGGGAAGTCGCGGCGATATCGAGCCCTGTGTCGCTGTCGGCCGCGAGCTCCTGCGCCGCGGGCACGACGTGCAGATGGCCGTCCCGCCCGATCAAGTTGGCTTTGCTGAGTCGGCCGGGCCCGCGGCAGTCGCCTGCGGACCGGATTCGCAACCCGTCATGGATGTTGTGCGCGACTACTGGACGTGCTACTTCGACAACCCCTGGAGGATCCGGAAACTGACAAGATTGAGACGCGAGGTCAACGGAACCATTGTGCAGTGCTGGCGAGACATGAGCACAACGCTGACATCGCTGGCTGCTGGGGCCGACCTGTTATTTACCGGCATGAACTTCGAGGGGTCCGCCGCCAACGTCGCGGAGCTGTACAACATTCCGTTAGCCACGCTGCATTACTTCCCGCTGCGCCCCAACGGCCAGCTCATGTCATTTCTGCCGGCGTCATGGGGCCGCTCGGCAGCGAAGGTGTTCTGGTGGTTGTCTTGGCGCTCGATGAAAGAGGTCGAGGACGCGCAGCGCCGCGAACTCGGCCTGCCGAAGGCAGCGGGCTCCGTGCCGCGGCGAATCACCGAACGCGGTTCGCTGGAAATCCAGGCTTATGACGAGGTGTGTTTTCCCGGACTTGTGGCGGAATGGGCGAGGTGGAATGCCCAGCGGCCGTTTGTCGGCACGCTGACGATGGAGTCGCCGACGGATGCCGATGAGGAGGTCGCGTCATGGATCGCCGCGGGAACACCGCCGATCTACTTGGGGTTTGGCAGTATGCCGGTCGGATCTCCCGCCGAGATGCTCGCTGTGATCGGCAAGGTCTGCGCACAGTTGGGCGAACGCGCGTTGGTGGGTGCTGGCTGGAGTGACTTCGCCGGCGTCCCCCATTTCGACCACGTCAAGGTGGTGGGCGCGATTAATTTCGCGACGATTTTTCCGGCCTGCCGCGCAGTCGTGCATCACGGTGGCGCGGGCACCACGGCCGCGGGCCTGCGGGCCGGAGTTCCCCAGTTGATCCTCTGGACGTTGCCTGATCAACTAACCCACCGGGGAGCCGCGGTCAAACGGCTGAAAGTGGGTACCGCCCGGCGCTTTTCGGCCACTACCGAGAAATCGCTTCTCGCGGACCTGCGCACGATCCTGGCGCCGCAATACCTCACCCGGGCTCGCGAGATCGCCACGCGGATGAACAAACCCGCTGAAGGCGTCGCTGCCGCTGCCGATTGTGTGGAAGATTTCGCCCGCCTCAACCGGGTTGGCTCAGTCCAGCCCCACCGGACCACAGAATGATCCGCGCCCGCCAACAGTTTCATGGCGGCCGCAGACCGCGTTCTACTCCACCAGGGCCGTCACTGGCCTGTGATCGCTTGGCCCGGAAGCTAATTCGGGCTGCTCGCCGATCCAGTCAAGCAAGGCACCCAGACCGTCCTTGAGCGCCCACTTTGGCCGCCAGTCGAGATCCTTCTTTGCCAGCTCGATGTCGCACCGGGCGGCACGCACGTCACCGTCGCGGAATTTCGCCACGACGACAGGTTCGGGGCCATCGCAGATGGCGGCTATCGTGCGGCCCAGCTCGTGGATGGTCGTCGGGATACCCGAGCCGATGTCGGCGTAGCGTGCTCCGGTCGCAGGTCTCTCGATCGCGGCGAACAGAGCCTCGACGACATCCTCTATATAGACGAAGTCGCGCACGATCCGTCCGTCTTCGTAGATCTCCAGCGCCTGCTGCTGCCGCGCCAATCGTGCGAAAAGAGCGACTATGCCGGTATATGAATTTGTCAGCGACTGGCCCGGTCCGTAGACATTCTGCAGCCGCAGCACGCTGAGCTGGGTGTCATGGGCGGCCGCCCAGGCGGCCAGGATGTGCTCTTGGGCCAGCTTGGTCGCTGCGTAAATGTTGGTCGGCCGGGGCTCCGTTCGGCCCGCACAGCTTGGCAGCGGCACCGCAGGATCGTCTGTGGGCCCCCGCGGATCCCAGATACCGGCCGCCAGCTGAGCGTGGCCGCGAGGCCGCGGGTAGAAGATCTGAGAGCCGCATTGCCAGGCGCCCTCGCCGTAGACGGCTCGTGACGACGCCAGGACGAACTGCTCGGGCGCGTGTGCTGAGCGGCTCAGGGCGTCGAGAAGTTGGGTCGTTCCCACGACGTTCACCGCACCATGGCGAGTTGCCTCGGAAAGCGACTGCGCCGTTCCGGTCTCGGCCGCCAAATGGACGATCTGGGACGGTCGGAACAGCCGCAGCACGGCGTCCCAGTCGGGCGCATGGGTCACATCACCGGTGAACAACCGCACGGGTGGCGGCAGGTCGATCGCTGCATGCCCGCCGTGCACCTGCGGGTGCAGGATGTCCATGACAGCGACTTCATAGCCGGCTTGGACGAGACGGCGCGCGAGCGCAGACCCAATGAATCCGGCTCCGCCACTGATGAGTACGGATCTTGACAAATTCCGAGGCCTTCCGATTCGGAGTGCGGTTCGAGTGGATCATATGGGGGACTGCGACACCAACGCCCGGCAGCTGTCAACTTGGGGCGAGCGTTCGGTCGATTAGCGCCCCCATCGCGGGCGCGAGAGCCCGCGCGTGTTCATTCGTCAGGTGATTCCTGTCGAAGTACACGATGGTGTTTCCGACGATGACCGGGCAGCGGTCAATTGTGCAGAAAAGCTCAGTGAGGTCGGCATATTGTGCGCCGCCGGCTTTGGTGGCGGCGCGCTCCGCTGCAATGCCGGCTTGGTTCACTGCCATCGACCGCGACAGCGAGCAGGCCGTCGCGTCGTCGAGGTGGTCGGACAGGCAGATCGGCACCACCGTGCTCGGCTGCGGTGTTGGTCCGAGTACCAGCACGGCGGCGCCGATGCCGCGCAATTGCTGCACGAGTCGGGTCAGGCCGTCGGACCATGCCTGGTCGTATGACTTGGGCAGGTAGCCCTGGCCGCCGCCGTAGCCGCGGTACATGCTCACCACGACGAGTCGCGGATGCTCGGCGCGCAACCGGGCCATGATCTCACCGCGCCACTGCTCGCAGCGTTGAACGCGTTCCAACAGGTGACCGAGGAAGTTGGTGATAGGTGTGCTCATCGGTGGGCACGCCCCCTTGGCCAGGGTCTCCAGCCGCCAGTGCCGTTGCTCGGCGATCTGCTGGAACGCCGGGGTCCACATCGTGGCATGCGAGTCACCGAGCAGCGCCACCGTCGTCAGCGAGGCGGTATCGCCCGTTGCGCATTCGGGCTGTCCGACTTCCCCGACATTGCGTAGGCAGCCACTGAGGAATACAGACCTGAACTCGGCGGCAGCCTGGGCAAGCGGGGGATCGAGATTCGACGGTACGGCCTTCAGGTTCGCGGACGCCGCGACCGCGGCCTGCGCTTGCGCGAACGCGTCCTGCACGGCCGCGTCGTAGGCGTCGATGGTGGAGCCCGCGGGAGGAGGCGACACCGTGATGCTCAGCGGCTTGGCTGGCGCGCCGCGGCCAACCGGGCTAGGCACCCAGTCCATCAGCGCCAAGCCCACACAGACCGCGACCGCGGTGGCGATACCGCCTAGCGCGAGACTGGCGAGGGCGGAGCGGCGTATCGGGGCGGCGAACCGCAGGGGATTCTCTATGCACCGCAATGTGAGCATTGCGAGGCCGCCTGAGATGAGTGCGGTCGCCAGCCTCTCGACTAGCCCCAGCGGATGTCCCAGCAGTGGCGCTGCGAGCAGCAGCACCGGCCAGTGCCACAGGTACCACGAGTAGGAGATCCGGCCGATCGCGCGCATCGGCGCCGTTCCGAGCAGGCGGCCGCATCCCTGGACGGGTCCGGCGCAGCCGGCCCCGATCACCAGCATCGCGCCCACCACGGGTACCAGAGCGGCGGTACCCGGATAGGGTGTGCCCCCGCTCAAGAGGGTGCAGGCCAACAGGACTATCCCCAGCCCTGCCCACCCGACGATCGCGGCAGCTCGTGGCGGGAATCGGCGCCAGTGGCCAACGGTGAGGGCAACGAGCCCTCCTGCGGCCAGCTGCCAGGCTCTAGTGGGTAATGAGAAGAACGCCACGGCAGGCGCCACGAAGGTGGCGACCAGCGATAGCGCGAAGGACAGTGCTGCGACCAGAGTGAGGACCACCAGATAGGTGGTTTGCTTGGCGGGGGTGTAGGCCTTGGTACGCCAGCGTACCAGCCGGACGAGCCATGTCGTGCCGATGATCAACGCCGGCCATATCAGGTAGAACTGCTCCTCGACGCCCAACGACCAATAGTGCTGGAACGGCGACGGCGGCAGCACCGGGGCGAAGTAGTCGACACCGTCGTGAGCGAACCGGTAATTGCTGACATACAAAGCGCTGTAGATACCGTCGTCGAGGACGCTGTGCGCCTGCAATGGGGGCAAGAGCGCCGCCGAGCCGACCGCGGTGACCACTCCGACCACAGCCGAGGCCGGTAGCAGCCTGCGAGCTCGGGCTCCGTAGAAGCGGCTCAGCTTCACCCTGCCGGCGGAGTTCACCTCGCGCCAAAGCAGCCCGGTGATCAGGAAGCCCGAGATAACGAAGAACACGTCGACGCCGACGTATCCACCAGTCACCCCAGGCAGGCCAGCATGGAAGAGGACAACTGCCGCCACCGCCACGGCACGCAGGCCCTCGATGTCCGGGCGAAACCGCGTCTGTTCCGCGCGTTGGCTCTGCACCGCTTCGAAAGGTCTAACGCTGTCGGCTCGGCGCAAGGTCACCAACTTAGGAAGAAGAGGATGTGTCCTTCGAGTCGGGGAATTATCACACACCTGTTCAATAGATTGGGTATGTTGGCGAATCATTACGTCATCACCGTCGGCTCGGGAGCCGCTGGCTCGTTGGGCTGTCAACGAGCCGACGGAGGGCAGCCTGAAGGTTGTCCTGTTCGAGGTGGGAACCCGGAGATCACCAATGACTGTCCTGGGAACGCGGAGGTCCGCGGAATTGTGGGGCGCATCAAATCGACGTTTCAGCGTCGGCAGGCTCAGGCGCGATGCCGGCCCAGAAGGACCGAGCCTGGGCAAGAACCTGGAGGTCAACCGGTGAGCGTAGTCGATCGTCCGAGAGTGGAAAGACCAGACGTGGATCGGACGAACCTTCATCGAGTATGGAAAGCGATTCTCGTCGGCATCGCGCTTCTGCTGGCTACGGCATGTTATTTCGCGCCGGTACTCCTCGTCGTTTTTGGCGTGCTCCTACTGTTACTCCTCTGTGCGCGTCTCGCTTATCGGGATCGCGACCGCTACATTCCGTGCTTGTATGCTCGGGACACGAAGGTATATGACGACGCATATCGCGCATTTATTAGTCGCACGCTCGCGGACATTCGTGGATGTAAGATTCGACGCCACCCGCTGTTGTGGGAGGCATCGCGACTCGTAAGATCAAGCCACCAGGATTCCGATGAACTACTTCTTGATCTAGGCGTCTGGCTCGGCTGGTCGACTAGGTTGATGTCTGATGCTTCTGGCCGCCAAGTGTACGGCTTCGATACCTTCGAGGGCCTTGTTGAAGACTGGCAAGTCGACGACCAGATCGTCTTCAAGCGTGGAACCTTTGCACTATCAGAACCGCTAGCGCAACGTGCTATGCGTGATACTGGTGTGAGCCTGCACGACGGGATACCTGCGGCGCTCGGCCGCAAGGTCCAGTTCATCAAGGGAAGCACCTACGAGACGCTGGCCCCGTTCCTGGCCGACCGACCAGCCGTCCCGATAAGGCTTTTCCACATGGATTTGGATACCTATGAGAGTTGCCTGCATGCGCTAGAAACCTGTAAGGACCGCTTTATCGAAGGATCCGTCCTTGTCTTCGACGAATACCTCGTCACTAACGCCGAAATGCGGGCGTTCTTTGAGTTCCAGAGTAAGTACGAGCTGGAATGGCGGTACCGGGCGTGGGGCCTCGAAATCATGCAGATGAATCTCGAGATGGTTGTTGCGCGTTGGAAGCGGGTGACGTATTACATGCTTTGGATCGCAGCGTATTGGTCGGCGGGCGACGGTAGCTATGTCTGGCAATTCTTCCGCGCGCGGTTCTGGCGGTTCTGGTTGGGCGCACCGTTAGGCGATATCCTTTTCGTGCTCGGTGCCGTCGGACAACGGAAGTCGGTTAGCCTCGAAATTACCGGTCTAGGTCTGCTGGACCCGACCCTTTCCCTTGATCAGAACAACTGATGAAGCGCAGTTCCTTGGTTATGCGGCGCGAGATCTGTCGAACCCGGGTCAGGTACAAGGACGCTAGCTGCCTTTAGCCGACAACGCCGGGACTCTGACCGGCGCCCGACCCTAGCCAAGCTATGCGAAAAAACCGAGGTTAGCAATCGATCTCTGCGGTCAGATCGAATTCGGCGAAGGTACGCGATATGATCTCCCGCAGCTCATCTTGAGTATTTGACCGACCGAGAACATAGGCGGAGATTCTGATAAAGATCTTCCCGCGGCCGCGCCCCGAACCGACAAACAGTTGCCCACCTATGTGCTCAAGTGTGCTTTTCTTGATATCGGGCTCGAGGCCTCTCATGTTCACATAATCGGCATCGGTGCCGTCGGGCCGGTTCGCCGCCGGCGGCAGGTCACCGAGGTTGGAGACAGTAACCGGAAGGCTGGCACCACCCGCCGCCATCCCTGCCAGCCTCCTGTTCACCCACCTCGGTATCATCACCGCCAGTGGGAATGTCGCCAAAAACTCATCGTCTGGGCTGTTCATCGCTGCGAGGATTGCTTGCGTGATCTTGACATGCGTCTCGCCGAGGTCCGTCGCCGCGTGCGTCGGGTCAACCGTGACGTCGACCACCGTGAGCGCATTGCCGCGGGTATCGCCTTGGGTCCGTAGCGACACGGGAAATCGTAGGGAGACTGTTCCGTCGTCGTGAACGCGCCCCACCCTCACCGCGAGTCTGCACGCGACTCCTGCTACAAGCGAGTTACTGCTTGCGCCGAGGCTTTTCGCGCGAGCATCCCATTCCGCCAGGTCGATGTATGCGGTCAGGGTGGGCACCTGCACTGCCTGATTGCTGCTGGCTGACCTCGGGGGCGGTGGCGCCGCTTTCATCGACGATGCGAATTCTTTGCGGTCGGGCCAGGCTTTTCGAGCCACGGCGACCAACGCGTGCGCTATGTCGGGCAGGTCTTTGACGGTTTGCCGAAGATCCTCACGCAACGCCCGCCCGAGGGCGCGCGATCCCGCAGGCGGATAGCCCAGATTGTGCGTCCTGCCCTCGGCGGCATCGGCGATCGCCTGGCCCAACCCGACCCCGTCGACGACCGTATGCGAAACGACCAGACTTACCGCGGCCCCGCCGTCCTCGAGGGGAAGCACCCCAAGATGCCAGCCGGGACCCAACTCCGGATCAATGGGCAGGCGCGTTCGTTCGTCGGCCCAGGCGCTCACTTCGGCGCGCCGCCGCGGCGTTGCGGTGATATCAATGTCCTCGGACGCCTGTGCCATGACCCAGTGATCACGCGCGAACGCTATCGGGGAGCGTTCGATCCTGCGTCCCAACAACCCGCATCCAAGGTTGCGGTGAAAGCGCCGTAACCCATCAAGATCGACACCACGGTCATATATCCAAGTAACCTGAGTCAGCGTGTCGTTAATCGCGCGCGTCGCGCGAAATACTGCTTGATCTACATGTGTGAGCGTATTGTCTACCGGCACATCGCTGCGCGTACTGACCTCAGCCGCCGGGACCGTGGGTGCAGCTGCGTCGGTTAGTAGGTTAGCTAGGTGGGTAGCCAGCGTTGCGGGGGTGGAGTGGTCGAAGGGCAGGGTTGCGGGCAGGGTTAGGCCGGTGCGTTGGTTGAGGGTGTTGCGTAGTTCTAGTGCGGTCAGTGAGTCGATGCCGAGGTCTTTGAACGGGTGGTCGGGATCGAGGGCGTCCCGGTCCGGGTGGGCTAAGACCGTGGCGGTGGCGCTGGCCACCATCGTAGTCAAGATTTGAAGTTGTTGTTCGGGGGTTTGACCGGCCAGCATTTCCCGAAGTCGGGATGCGCTCGCGATCAATGTGGTGCCGTTCGTCGTCTCGGTGGCATCCGCGCGCGCTGCCAACTCGGCGAGCAGGGGGTGTGAGCGACGAGCGGTGAACGCGGGTAGCAACCGCTCCCACGACACGTCAGCGATTGTGATAAGTGTGTCGTTTACCTCGATGGCCTGTTGCAGCCCGGCCAGCGCCGCATTAGGCGGGATTTGGTTGATTCCGATTCGTCGGAAATAGTCGAGGATCTCGGGTGGCATGTTGCACGTCTCGTTTGCCCAAAGCCCAAAGGCCGCCGCCACCACCGAGCATCCGTTGCTGCGCAATCGAGTTGCTAGCGCATCGATATGGGCGTTGGCGGCCGCATACGCGCCTTGTTGGATGCCGCCCCAGGTCGCTGCTGCGGAGGAGAACAAGATGAAGGTATCCGGCGGTTCGTCGTCGAGCAGTTCTACGAGGTTGTTGGCCCCTGCCGCCTTCGCGGCATAAGTATTGCCGAATTCTTCAGCAGTTGTGTCGGATATGGTGCCCCATCCGATTGCTGCCGCCGCGTGAACGACGGTCCGAATCGGTCCGTGTGTACTGCGGATGTCGGCAAGAACAGCCGCCAAAGCCGACCGATCCGTCACATCGACAGACACCGCTGTCATGGTCGCCCCGCGTGCGCGGAGTTCCTTTTCCAGTTCGACCGACTGAGGATGCTCAGCGGCGTTGCGGGTCAGCAGGACAAGGTGTTTCGCGCCCGCTTCGGCCAGCCAGCCGACCACGTGCTTGCCCAAGCGCCCCGTTGCACCGGTGACTACAGCCGTTCCCGATGGTTTCCAGCTATGTGCCCGTTCCAGACGCTCCGACGGCAACGGCGACTCGACCAAGCGACGCGCGCTCACACCGCTCCGGCGTATTGCGAGCTGGTCTTCCACTTGCGGGCAAGTCAGGATCGCGTGCAGGTGCTCGATACCGGTCGGTGTCGCGCTGAGCGGAAGATCGATCAGACCGCCCCACTGATCGGGGTTCTCAAGACATACGGACTGTCCCAGCCCCCATACAGCGGACTGACTCGGACTCGCGGGACCGTCCTCGGTGGATACAGAAGCGGCGCCCCGGGTGACAACCCACAAAGGTATATCGAGACCGGAATCGCAATGAGCTTGTGCGACAAGAAGAGTCGCAGACAAACCGACCGATTCCCCAGAAGCTTGGCGCACGCGCTCATCGGTCGCCAGGAAGGAAACAATGCCGTCACAATGAGCCCGCGCAGCAGCGCTCGTCAAAGCGTCGGACAACGAGTTTCTTTCGAGTGAACTCGGATCGACAGTCAGCACCTGTAGGGCACCCGCGTAGCGTGCTGTCAACCCGGTGATCCATGGATCATCCGCTTGGTCGGGGGAGGTCAAAGCCAGCCAACGACGACGGGTCGGCGGGAACGTATTCGGGGCAATTGCTCGCCATTCGATTCGGTAGCGCAACTTGTTCGCCGCCGACCGCACGCCGAGATCGCTGCGCCACGCACGCAAGGCGCGCACAACAGCTGCCAGTGATGCCCCGCTCTCCGCATCGGTTAGCCCCAACAGCTCCGCGACCGTGTCTACCGCGTCATCGTCGACTGCTTTCCACAGCGCACCGTCAGGAGGGCCGCTGAGTTCGGCGGCGGGGGCAGGGGCCAGCCAGTAGCGGCGATGCTCGAAGGGATAGGTGGGCAGCGGCACAGTGTGGGCGTCGGGATAAAGGGCTGACCACGCCGGGGTGTGGCCGTGGTTGTGTAGCTGCGCCAGGGCGGTGGCCAGGCTCTCTTGGTTGGGCCGGTTACGGTGCAAGGTGGTGATCACCGTTGACTGGGTCCGCCCGACGGCCTGGGCCACGGTGTCGGTGATCGCTGGGGCGAGTACCGGGTGCGCCGAAAGCTCGACAAAAGCGTGCTCACCCTGTCTGAGCAGCCAAGCAACACAGTCATGGAAGCGGACCGGCTCCCGCAGGTGTTTGGTCCAGTAGCGGCTGGAAGTGAGCTGTTCGGATGTCGCGGGTTGTCCGGTGAGGTTGGAGAGGATCGGCACCGAGGGCGAGGCGAAAGTCAGCCCGGCGGCGATGGCCTCAAACTCGGGTAAGGCTGTGTCCATCAGCGACGAATGGAAGGCGTGGCTGACCGACAAGGAGCGGACTCGCAGCCCACGCGCGGCGCAGTGGTCGCGTAGTGGCTCGAGCTCGTCGGGATCCCCGGAGACGACAACAGCGGTGGGCCCGTTGACGGCAGCGATAGCTATCTTGGGGTGATTCTTGAGCAGGGTCTGCACGTCGCTCTCCGTGGCTTGGATGGCCAGCATCGCGCCGGGCGGACAAGCTTGCATCAGCCGACCACGGGCGGTCACCAACACAGCGGCGTCGGCAAGGGAGAACACACCGGCGATATACGCGGCGGTGAGTTCTCCGATGGAATGTCCTAACAGATAGTCGGGGGTGATGCCGGCTTCGACGAACACGTCATGCATGGCCACGCCCATCGCGAAGACCACCGGCTGTGTATAGGCGGTCTGGTGGACGAGCTCGCCAACAGCACTGTCCGGCTCAGCGAACATAACCTCGCGCAGCGAAACATCCAGGTGGGCGTCGAAAGCCTCACATATCTCGTCGACAGTGCTCGCGAAAGTACGGTGATGGCGGTAAAGGTCAACGCCCATGCCGGGGTATTGGGATCCCTGGCCGGGCAACACGAAAACGGTTCTGCCGAGCGACTTGTGGGCAGGACTGTGGTGGCGGGTCAACCGAGCGTGAGGCAAATCTGCGGCCAACGCATCTAGGGCCTCCAGCAGGTCTTGGCGGGGATTGTGGCTGTGGGATTGTGCGGTAATCACTGCCCGGTAGGGGTGGTGGGTGCGGGTTGTGGCCAGGCTGTAGGCGACATCGGTGAGGTCGAGGTCGGGGTGGCGGGTCAGGTGTTGGTGCAGTCGGTCGGCCTGTGCGCATAACGCGGTGGGGGTGCGCGCGGATATCGGCCACAGTGCCATTCCTGGCAGCGCGAACTCGACATCGTCGCGAGCGTGCCCGGTCGCGGTTTCGGGGGGCGGTGTGGGGGCTTGTTGCAGGATCAGATGTGCGTTGGTGCCACTGATGCCGAAGGAGGAAACCGCGGCAGTGCGGGGGTGGTCGGTGCGCGGCCAGGGCACCGGTTCTGTGAGGAGTTGGACGGTGCCGGCGGACCAGTCGATGTGGGGGTTGGGGGGGTTGGCGTTGAGCGTGCGGGGGATGGTGTCGTGGTTAAGGGCTTCGACCATTTTGATAATGCCAGCGGCGCCGGCTGCGGCTTGGGTGTGGCCGATGTTCGATTTAATCGATCCCAGCCGTACGGGGTGCTCTGCGCTGCGGACGGCGCCGTAGGTTGCGATCAGTGCGCCGGCCTCGATCGGGTCGCCCAGGGTGGTGCCCGTTCCGTGGGCTTCGATGACGTCTACCTGGTCGAGGCGGATGCCGGCGTTGGCGACGGCTTGGGTGATGACGCGTTGTTGTGCGGGCCCGTTGGGGGCGGTCAACCCGTTGGAGGCGCCGTCTTGGTTAATCGCGGAGCCGGCGATGACCGCCAACACCGGGTGGTGGTTGCGCTGCGCGTCGCTGAGCCGTTCCAGCACCAGCACCGCGGCCCCTTCACCGAACCCCGTGCCGTCGGCGTCGGCGGAGAACGCTTTACAGCGTCCATCAACGGCTAATCCGTGTTGGCGGGCGAACTCGGTGAAGATCGATGGCGTGCTCATCACCGTGACGCCACCGGCCAGCGCCAGACTGGATTCGTTGTTGCGCAGGGATTGGCACGCCAAATGCGCAGCAACCAGCGAGGACGAGCAGGCCGTGTCGACGGTGATGGCCGGGCCCTGCAAACCCAATTCATAAGCGACACGTCCGGACGCCACACTGGCGGACAATCCGGTCAGGGCGTAACCCTCTGCGCCGTCGGAACCGCCAACGCCATATTCCTGGGGCCATGTTCCGACGAACACCCCGGTCTCCGAGCCCGCCATCGCGGCCGGGTTGATGCGGGCGTTTTCCAGGGCTTCCCAGCACACTTCGAGTAGCAGCCTCTGTTGAGGATCCATCGCCACGGCCTCGCGCGGCGAGATCCCGAAGAACTCCGCGTCGAATTCGGCCGCCTCTGCCAAAAACCCGCCGGCGCGGGTGTAGGTCTTGCCCACCGCATCGGGGTCGGGGTCGAACAACTCCGCCAGGTTCCAGCCGCGGTCGGCCGGGAACCCGCCGATCGCGTCGGTGCCACTGGCCACCAGATCCCACAACGCCGCCGGCGAATCTACCCCGCCCGGGAACCGGCACGCCATCCCCACCACCGCCACCGGCTCCAACGCACGCGCCCGAAGTTGCCTCAAATCCTCATTCTCGATAAGGGCAGCCCGGAGGGCGTCGGTCAATCTGTCTAGTTGACTTTGCATGGATTTTTTTCTATTCCTGTTTATCTATGCTCCGAGTTTCTCAACGCGACAGCGATCAGATCATCTACGCCCATATTGGCTATGCGGGATTTGTTCTCTTGATGATCAGGGTCGCCAGAGTCGTTCGATGCGAGTTTCCTGAGGAGCTCTAATATGTCAGCTTCTTCCAGTCGGTTTGGCGGAATAGACGTAAGCAATTCTTGAATCTGTCGGACGTAGCTGTTAGTTGTCGATGCCGGGGCGGTCGCGCTGAGTTGGTTGGTGAGGTGGTGGGCTAGCGCGGTGGGGGTGGGATGGTCGAATGCCAGGGTTGCGGGCAGGGTCAATCCAGTGTGTCGGTTAAGGCTGTTTCGTAGTTCCAGGGCGGTTAGCGAGTCGATGCCGAGGTCTTTGAACGGGCGGTCGGGATCGAGGGCGCCCGGGTCGGGGTGGGCCAACACCGCAGCGGTGCTGGCGGTGACCATCGCGGTGAGGGTGTCAAGCCGTTGTTGGGGGGTTTGGGCGGCCAGTGTGGCGGCGAGCGTACGAGGACTGGCGTTGGCGGCTTGCGGCCGGCTGGTAACCAGGCCGGAAAGCATCGGGTTCAAACGGCTGTGGCGGGCCAGGCGGTTCAATACGCCGGCGTTGAACGGGCTTGCCAGCAGATTGGGCTGTTGGCTGATGAGCGTGGCGTCGAAGAGGGCCAGGCCGTGCTCATTGGTAATAGGAATTAGCCCGGTGCTGGCCAGGCGGGTCACATCAGCCGCGCCGAGGTGGGCGGTCATGCCGGACGGGGTTTGCCAGTAGCTCCAGGCCACGCTGGTGGCCTGGCGTTGGGTGTGGTGGCGGTGGCGGGCCAGCGCGTCCAGGAATGCGTTGGCGGCGGCGTAGTTGGCCTGCCCGGTGCTGCCCAATATTCCCGCGGTTGAAGAGAACAAGACGAACGCAGCTAGGTCGTGGTCGGCGGTGAGGCGATGCAGGTGCCAGGCGGCGTCGGCTTTGGCGGCCAAGACCGCATCGAGTTGTTCGGGGCTTAGATCGGTCACCAAGGCGTCATCCAGGATGCCGGCGGCGTGGATCACTGCGGTCAACGGGTGCTCGGCGGCGATGGCGTCAAGCGCGGCCGCCAGGTCGGCGCGGTTGCTGGTGTCGCAGGCGGTGATGGCGACTTGGGCGCCCAGCCGTTCGATACGTTGTCGTATTTGGTCGGCCCCGGGAGCGTTGGGTCCGCTGCGCGATAAAAGGAGCACATTTTTGATGGCGTAGCCGGTAACGAGGTGTTCGGCGACGAGCGCGCCCAGCATCCCGGTGCCACCCGTGATGAGGACCGTGCCCTCGGGATCCAGCCTCGCGGGGGGGAGCAGGACGATCTTTCCGGTGTGGCGGGCCTGGCTCATGTCGCGGAAGGCTTGGGGGGCGTTTAGCAGGCCGTAGCTTGTGGTGGGCAGCGGCTTGAGAGCGCCGGCGCCGAACATCTCGATCAACGCAGTCCACACCGGCTGCAGCGATTCCGCCGGCGCGCTGGACAAGTCAAAGGCCCGGTAGTTAATTCCGGGATGGGCCGCGGTGACGTCGCCGGCCTCGCGAATGTCGGTCTTGCCGATCTCGATGAAACTGCCCCCGCGGGGCAGCAGTTGCAGCGAGGCGTCGACGAACTCTCCGCGAAGGCTGTTGAGCACGACGTCAAAGCCTCGCCCATCGGTAGCTTTCTTGAAGGTGTCAACGAAATCCAGGGTGCGCGACGAGGCGATGTGCCCGGGGTCGAGGCCCAGATCGGTGAGCACGTGGTGTTTGTTCGGGTGGGCGGTGGCGAAAACGTCGGCACCGAGGTGGCGGGCGATCTGGATGGCGGCCTGACCGACACCTCCAGTGCCGGCGTGGATGAGCACCCGCTGCCCGGCTGAGAGCCCGGCAATCTCGACCAAAGCGGTATAAGCGGTCAAAAACGCGACTGGAGCGGATGCGGCCTGGGTAAACGACCAGCCGGCGGGAATGGCTACCACCATGCGCTCATCGGTGACCCCGGTGGGCGCGAACGCGTTGTGCGGGAACAAGCCCATCACTGACTCACCGGGACGCAGCGATGTCCCGGGTGCGGCCTCCAGGACGATCCCCGCGGCTTCGCCACCTAGGCCTTCGTCTGTGATGGCGCCTAACGCCACGACCACATCGTGAAAGTTCAGCCCGGCGGCACGTATCTGGACGCGAATCTGCCCCGGCGCCAGCGTCGCAGGGAGGTTGGTGGGGAGCAACGTCAGGTTGGCCAGGTCACCTTTACCCGCGGTGGCCAACCGCCATTCGGGGGCGTCCGGCGGGGTCAGGGTCGCGGTGCGGGCTAGGCGGGGAATGTGGGTGACACCGTTGCGCAGAGCCAATCGTGGCTCGCCGGCCGGTCCCGCCGAAGCGATGGCCAGCAGGTTGTCCTGGCTGGCGGCGGTGCCATCGGTGTCTACCAGGAGGATGCGATCAGGGTTTTCGTTCTGCGCCGTGTGCACCAGCGCCCAGACGGCGGCATGCGCCAGATCCGGAACGCCGTCATACGCGCCGACGCTGACCGCGTGACGGGTGACGATCAGCAGGTGGGTGTTGGCGGTGTCGGCCCGGGCCAGCCAACCCTGAAGCTGGGCCAAGGCGTGGCGGGTCAGGGTATGGACACCGTGCAGCGGATCCGCGTCGTCGGGTCGCGGTGGGGCCCAGATTACTAGGTCCGGGCATGGGGTCAAGGTCGCCAGGTCATTGTGGATCGTGCCATTGGACAGGCTTGACGGCAGCTGTTCGGGTGCCTCGGTGCACACCGCCCAAGCCGGCGGGTTTGCTGGTGGCAGAGGCGGATTGACGACCGGTGGCCAGGTCAGCTCGAACAAGCTGTCGGTGAGCCCGGCCATCGGGATCGGCCCGGCGATCTGCGCTGACACGGCGCGCAACGTCAACGCACCAATGGTGATCACCGGTGCGCCGGTGGGGTCGGTGGCGTGCAGCGTGAACGTGTCCTCGCCGGTCCGGGTCAGGCGGATTTGCAGCTGGGTGGCCGCGGCGGCATATAAGGTGATGCCGCTGAACTCGTAGGGCAGCCGCAGCGACGCCGAGGTAGCCTCGTTGCCGTCCAGCACCGAGGCCAACGGATGCAGAGCAGCGTCTAGGAGGGCGGGGTGAATGCCGTAGCCGGTGACATCGGTGCCCACGGGCAACGCCACCTCGGCATAGACGACATCGGGTCGGGCGGGGTCGGTGCCGATGCCGCGCACTGACCGGAAAAGGCTTCCGTAGCGGTACCCCTTCTCATCGAGCCGTTGGTAGAAGGCGTCCTGGTCGACGGCCTCTACAGCCGGCGCCGCGATGGGTGGGGGACCAGTGGTGGGCTGGCCGGCGCTCAGGGCGCCGCTGGCGTGCAGCGCCCACGCGACGGGATGCTGGCCAACGGTGCGCGAGTGCACGGTGAAGGGCCGCCGACCCAGTTCGTCGAGCGGATGCACCAGGATCTGCAGATCGGTCGGAGCCTGCTCCGACAGGATCAGCGCGGTGTGCAGGAACAGCTCGGCGATCACCGGGGCGTCGGCCAACTCGCCAGCCCGCAGGAGCACTTCGATGAATCCGGTCGCCGGGAACACGATGGTGTCGTTGACTCGATGGCCGGCCAGCCACTCCTGGGTGCTGGGTGACAGCCGCCCGGTGACCATGATCTGGTTTTCGTCAGCCAGCGTGGCGACCGTGCTAAGCAACGGGTGTTCGGCGCGGTCTAGGCCGGGGCCGGTGGCGTTGTCGGTGGTGGTGGGGGCTAGCCAGTAACGGCGGTGGTCAAACGGATAGGTGGGCAGCGGCACGGTGTGGGCATGTGGGTACAGCGCCGGCCAGGAGGGGCTGTGGCCGTGGGTGTGCAGTTGGGCCAGCGTGGTGGCGAGGCTGTCGTGGTCTGGGCGGTCGCGGTGCAGTGTGATGACGACCGCGGACTGGGTGCGCCCCGGGGTCGTGGCCAAGACGTCGGTCATTGCGGGCGCCAACACCGGGTGCGGGGACAGTTCCAGGAACGTGCATTCACCGGCGGCCAGGCGCGCGGCCACCCGGTCATGGAAGTGCACTGGTTGCCGTAGGTTGCGAAACCAGTAGTCGGCGTCCATGGTGGTGGTGTCGAGCGGGTCGGCCGAAAGGGCTTGTCCCACGGTGGAATACAGCGGGACGCGGGCCGGCATCGGAGTCAGGTCGGCCAACTCGGCGACGAGGCGTTCACGTAGCGGTTCGACTTGCGCGGAGTGCGAGGCGTAATCGACGGCGATCTGGCGGATCTGGATGCCGTCGCGATAGCAGGCCGCGGTGAACTGTTCCAGCGCGGCGGGCTCGCCGCTGATGATGGTGTGGGTGGGCCCGTTGATCGCTGAGATGCTCAACGCGGCTCCCCACGGCCGCAACAGCGGGTCGAGTTGCTCGGCGGCCAGCAGGACCGAGGCCATGGCCCCGGCACCACACAGCTCGCCCAATGCTTGGCTGCGCCGCGCCACAATCTGGGCCGCCTCGGGCAGGGAGAACACCCCGGCCAGGTAAGCCGCGGCGATCTCGCCTTGGGAGTGCCCGATCACCGCATCCGGGGTGATGTCGTAATGGCCGAGTACTTCGGCCAGCGACACCATCATGGTGAACAACACGGGCTGAATCACATCCACGCGCCCCAGCGCCGGGGCCCCCGGGTCCTGCAGTAGGACATCGTGCACCGACCAGCCCGTGAACGGGCGCAACGCCTCGTCGCAATCGTCCACCATGTCGGCGAAGACGCGGTGCTGTTCGTAGAGCTCACGACCCATGCCCGGGTATTGGCCGCCCTGGCCCGGCAAGACGAACACCGTCTTGCCGCGAAGGTGAGCCAGGTAATGGTGCTGGGTGAGCTGGGGATGTGGTTGGCCGGCACCCAGGGCGCGTAGCGCGTCGAGCAAGTCTGCGCGCGGATCGGCGCTATCCATGGATGCCATGATCACCGCCCGATACGGGTGATGGGTGCGGGTGGCGCCCAGGCTGTAGGCCAGATCGGTCAAATCCAAATCAGGATGACTGACCAGGTGGGCGTGCAATCGGTCAGCCTGCCCCCGCAACGCCGCCGGCGTGCGCGCCGAGACCGGCCACATCCGTACCCCAAAGTCCACACCGTCCTCGGTGGACTCAGTCGGTTCGGTCGCAGGGGCTTGTTGGACGATCACGTGCGCGTTGGTGCCGCTGATCCCGAACGACGACACCGCCGCGGTGCGCGGATGATCGGTGACCGGCCATCGCATCGCCTCGGTGAGCAGCCGAACCGTGCCCGCCGACCAATCGACATGCGGGCTGGGGGCATCCACGTTCAGCGTCGCGGGCAAAGTGCCGTGGTTGAGGGCTTCAATCATCTTGATCAGCCCCGCCAACCCGGCCGCGGCCTGAGTGTGCCCGATATTCGACTTGATCGACCCTAACCACAAAGGATGCGCCGCGTCGCGCGCCGCACCATAGGTCGCGATTAGCGCGCCGGCCTCGATCGGATCCCCCAGCATGGTGCCGGTGCCATGCGCCTCGACCACATCCACCTGATCCAGCCCCACCCCGGCGTTGGCGGCGGCCTGGGTGATGACCCGTTGCTGAGAGGGCCCATTGGGGGCGGTCAACCCGTTGGAGGCGCCGTCCTGGTTGATCGCCGATCCCGCGATCACCGCCACCACCGGATGACCATTACGTTGGGCGTCGCTGAGCCGCTCCAACACCAGCACCGCGACGCCTTCGCCCCAGCCGGTGCCATCGGCGTTGGCGGAGAAGGCTTTACAGCGCCCATCGGCGGCCAGCCCGCGCTGCCGGGCGAACTCGGTAAACACCGACGGCGTCGTCATCACCGTCACCCCACCCGCCAGAGCAAGCGTCGACTCGCCGTCACGCAGTGACTTGCACGCCCAATGAGTGGCCACCAGCGACGACGAACACGCGGTGTCGAGGGTGATGGCGGGTCCCTGCAGACCCAACGCGTAAGCCACCCGCCCGGAAGCCACACTGGTGGACGAACCGGTTAAGCCGTAGCCCTCCATACCGTCCGAACCGCCCACGCCGTATTGCTGTGACCACGCTCCGATGAACACCCCGGTCGCCGAGCACACCAAGCCGGCCGGGTCGATTCGGGCGTTTTCCAGGGCTTCCCAGCTCACCTCGAGCAGCAGTCGTTGTTGGGGGTCCATGGTTTGGGCCTCACGCGGCGAGATGCCGAAGAACTCCGCGTCGAATCCGGCCGCGTCCGCCAGAAAACTGCCGGAGCGGGTGTAGGTCTTGCCGAGCGCATCCGGATCCGGGTCGAACAACTCCGCCAGGTTCCAGCCCCGATCGCCCGGAAACCCGCCCACCGTGTCGGTGCCACTGGCCACCAGATCCCACAACGCTGCGGGCGAATCCGCCCCACCCGGGAACCGACACGCCATCCCCACCACCGCGATCGGCTCGTTTGACTCCGCCGGCGCCGCCGCCTCCGGCGCCGCCGCAACCGACCCGCTCAGTAGCCTGCCCAGGTGGGCAGCCAACATGTCCGGGGTAGGGAAGTCGAATGCCAGGGTGAGTGGCAATTCCAGATCGCTGACGGTTTTGAGCCGGTCGAGCAACTCGGTTGCCTTCACCGAGTCAAACCCCAAGTCCTTGAACGTGAGCTCGGGGTCGATGTCGTTGGGGCTGGGATGACCCAACACCGTTGCCGCCTGCGTGCACACCGTCTCCACCAGCAGGTGATGTTGTTGCTCGCGGAGAGTGCGAAGTCGCGGGGCCAATCCCGGGCGGGCCCCGGGGCCCGCACCGGTTTCATCAACTATTTGCTGCTCCGGCGCGCGGACTCGCCTGTCAATGCGGGTGAACTGATCATGCCGGTACAGCTGCACGCAATCCCTTCGCCTGACCTTGCCACTTGTGGTGAGGGGAATCGAACCGGGTTGCACCATAACGAGATCCAGCACATTCAATCCGTGCAACTTCGATACCGCCGAGATGACTTCACGCTTGACGACGTCCATCCTGTGCGCCGCGGCCGCTTCGGATTCGTCCCGCTTCTTTACTTCGACGATGGTGACCAGCTGCTCGACGCCGTCGTCGTCGGGAACCGCTATGGCCGCGCAGCGGTTTCGGGTGATCTCCTGAATCGTCGCTTCGATGTCGTCGGGAGAATGGTTGCGCCCGTAGACGATCAGCAAGTCCTTGATACGGCCGACGATGAACATCTCGCCTTCGGAGAAAAAGCCCAAATCCCCGGTCCGCAGCCACGGCCCTTCGGGCGTGTCGACAGACGGATCGACAAGCGTTGAGCCGAAGACGCGTTCAGTCTCTTCGGGTTTCTGCCAATAGCCAATGGCGACGTTGTCGCCGTGCACCCAGATCTCGCCGACCGTTCCCTCCGGACACTCGGTACTGGTCGCGGGGTCGACAATAAGCACCGTCGGCGACGGCGGCACAGCGTAACCGACGTGCTGTGTACCGTCTGTGCTTCCGCAGCGCTTCGCGTGGCCTGAGGTCAGGTTCTCGGGTTCGAAATACGCGGTGGTTGGTGGCTGACCCCGTTTGCCGGTCGCCACATACAGCACGGCCTCCGCGAGGCCATACGAGGGCAGTAATACCTCGGCGCGCAGGTTGAAACGCGCGAACCGCTCGGCGAAGCGTCGCAGCGTCGCGGGTTGCACGCGTTCGGCACCGTTGACGATGGTGTGCACGCCCCCGAAGTCAAGCCCGGCCAGGTCGTCATCGGATGTTTTGCGTGCCGCCAATTCGAAAGCAACGTTCGGCGCTGCCGTAAAGGCGCGAGTGTTGCTTGCCAGGAATTGCATCCACCGCGCCGGTCGCTGTAGGAAGGAGACTGGGCTTGTGAACACACAGCGATTCCCCCCCAAAATTGGCATGATGATTCCCAGCATCAAACCCATGTCGTGAAACAACGGCAGCCACGACACCATGGTGGTGTCCGGCGGGACAACCCCTCCTTGCTCCACGAAGATGGTGGCCGCGATCTGTTCATAATTGACCTGAATGTTCTTGTGGGAAACCATGACTCCCGCTGGCGTGCGGGTCGATCCTGAGGTGTACTGCAAATGCGCAATGCTCGGCGGGCTATCGACCTCGGCAGCGGACCCTTTCAGGCGATCCAGGTCCAGTAAATCAAGCTCAATCACCGATGGCTCTGATTCACCGGGCCTCAACTGGATGTGCTCGGCGATGTTGCCCGCGACAGAGGACGTGGTGAGAATGGCCGAAGGCGACGCATCACGCAGGACCGCACTAACACGCTCATCGGCGGCGCCACCCAGCGGCTCGGACAGTGGGACCGCGATCATACCGGCCTGTAACGCGCCCAGGAATGCAGCGACGTAGTTGAGTCCTTGCGGCGCCAATATCACAGCGCGGTCACCAGTTGACCCGCAAGATCTGAGCTCCTGTGCGACATTTAGCGTTCGTCGATACAGCTGCGACCACGTCAGGCTTTCGGCGACGCCCGCCCAGTCCTGGGCGTAATCGACATACGTGAACGCTGTCTCATCGGGCTGCGAACCGGCACGCTCCCGCAGCACAGCGGGCATCGAAGACTCAATCACGGCGTGAGGATACCGCTCGCGCAACTTCGGCGGGTATCTCCTCGAAAAACGACCTGACGTGACCGCATCGTTTCCAACAAATGGAGTCGCCGGATATACCGGACGGTTCAGTGAACGGAATTCCCGAGTTGGCAGCCGGTTGAAGAAAGTCCAGGGACGCTGCCGCGAGGGGTGCGGTTTTGTCGCCCGCTTACCTGATACGTCTGGTGGGGGATTGGGTTATGCTGCCGGGCGGCTGAGTCGGGCGTGCGGCCGTCGCTTCAGTCGCAAACCGCACGAGAAGTGAAGGACTAGGGCCTGCGATGAAATTTGTCCTTGCAAGCTGGGGAAGCCGCGGCGATGTCGAACCGAACCTCGCCGTTGGCCGCGAGCTGGTGAACCGGGGGCACGAAGTCTGCATGGCCGTCCCGCCCGACCTGGTTGGCTTCGCAGAGTCGGCCGGGGTCGCGGCAGTCGGCTTCGGCCCAGAAGCGCAGACCATTCTGGATGCGCACCGCGAGTACTGGACGTGCTTCTTTAGCCACCCCTGGAGGATCCGGGATCTGATCCGGTCGCGACTCGCAATTGCCGGACCTCTACTCCTGGGTTGGCAGGAGATGAGCACGACGCTCAGGTCGCTGGCAGACGGGGCCGACTTGATTTTCACCGGCATCAATTTCGAGGACGCTGCTGCCAACGTAGCGGAGTATTACGACATTCCGCTGGCTACTTTGCATTACTTCCCGCTGCGGCCCAACGGGCAGACCCTCCGATTCCTGCCTGCGCCGTTGGGCCGCTCGGCCGTGACGGCGTTCTGGTGGGTCTCTTGGCTTGCGACGAAGAAGGTCGAGGACGCTCAGCGCCGCGAACTGGGCTTAGCGAAGGCAACAGGATCCGCGCCGCGACGGATCACTGACCGCGGATCGCTCGAAATCCAGGCGTACGACGAGGCGTGTTTTCCCGGCCTTGCAGCCGAATGGGCGAAGTGGGGTGGTCAGCGGCCCTTCGTCGGCACGCTGACACTGGAATTGCAGACGGATGCCGATGAGGAGGTCGCGTCCTGGATCGCCGCAGGAACACCGCCGATCTTCTTCGGGTTCGGCAGCATTCCGGTCAAATCTCCGGCCGAAACAATCGCCATGATCTCTGCTGCCTGCGCCCGGCTGGGCGCGCGAGCATTGGTGGGCGCCGCCGGAACTGACTACCGGAATGTCCCGCACTTCGACCATGTCAAGGTGGTGGGCACGATGAATTATTCGACCGTCTTTCCCGCCTGTCGGGCCGTCGTCCACCACGGTGGCTCGAGCACGACGCCGATTGCCATGCGTGCGGGAGTTCCTCAGCTGATTTTCTTCTGGGACATGGTTCATGCGGTCTATGGAACTGCGGTGAAAAGGCTCAAGGTCGGCACCGCCCGACGTTTTTCGACCGCTAGCGAGGACTCGCTGGTCGCGGACCTGCGCACCATCCTCGCGCCGGAATACATCGCGCGCGCACGCGACCTCGCCACCAGGATCACAGAACCGGCCAAAAGCGCCTCGGTCGCCGCCGACCTTATAGAGAATTTCGCCCGCTTTCGGCGCGTTGGCTGACGGCTGATCGGACGTCGACGGCGCGGCCTACCGCGAGCCCAAACGCCGCAATCACACACCAATCGCTGCACGTTCAGCCGGCCGAACGCGATAAACGACGTCGCGCCTCTTCAGCGCACCAATTAGCAACGCGGGTGACCGCGGTCTCACTTACCTATTCGCGTGACAGGCGTCTCACCCAGCAAGTATGGTCTAGAACTTGTTATACCCATGTCGAGTAGATGGTCTGGAGACACGGTTGAGCATCAATCCCTTCGAAGACGGCGGGGGCTGCTTTTTCGTCTTGGTTAACGACGAGGAGCAACAGCAGATGATCGGCGGTCGAAAATGACAGATCTACGTGGATCACAGGGGACGGGTGACAGCTTCGCGATCGTCGGCTACGCGGTGCGCCTCCCCGGTGCGCCCGATGCCGACGCGTTCTGGGATGTGCTGAGCGAAGGCCGGGACGCGCTTTCGGAGGTGCCCGAGGACCGCTGGGACGTCGACGAGTTCTACGATCCGGATCCCGACGCGCCCGGAAAGATCGTCAGCCGCCGGGCCGGGTTCATCGAGGACGTGACCGGGTTCGACGCGCCGTTCTTCGGGCTGTCCAACCGGGAGACCATGCTGATCGACCCGCAGCACCGGATTCTGCTGGAGACGGCGTGGCAGGCGGTGGAGCATTCGGGAACCGCCCCGTCGGCCCTGGCGAACACCAAGACCGGTGTGTTCATGGGTCTGGGCACCCACGACTACCTGGGATTGATCTCCGAACAGCTGAGCTACGAGGAGATCGAGGCATACGTCGCGATCGGCACGTCATCCGCCGCGGGCGCGGGCCGGATCAGCTACGGGCTGGGCTTGCAGGGCCCGGCCGTGTCCGTCGACACCGCGTGCAGCTCGTCGCTGGTGGCCGTCCATCAGGCGTGCCAGGCGCTGCGCTTCGGGGAATGTGACCTCGCGCTGGCGGGTGGGGTGAACGTGCTGCTCAGCGCGAAGACCGCCATGACCTTCTCGCACGCGCACATGCTGGCGCCGGACGGGAAGTGCAAGACCTTCGACGCGGCCGCCGACGGCTATGTGCGCGGCGAGGGCTGCGGTGTCGTCGTCGTCAAACGCCTCGAGGACGCCATCCGGGACGGCGACCGGATCCGGGCCGTCATCCGCGGCAGCGCGGTCAACCAGGACGGCGCGTCGGGCGGATTGACGGTGCCCAACGGGGTCGCCCAGCAGCGGGTGATCGCCGAGGCGCTGCAGTGCGCGGGCGTCGCGCCCGGCGACGTGGGATATCTCGAGGCGCACGGGACCGGCACCTCGCTGGGCGACCCGATCGAGGTCCAGGCCGCCGGCGCGGCGCTGGGCAAGGAACGCGACGCCGACCGGCCGTTGCTGATCGGGTCGGTGAAGACGAACATCGGGCACCTGGAGGCGGCCGCGGGAATCGCGGGTCTGATCAAGGTGATCCTGTCGCTCGAGCACGAGGTGCTGCCGAAGCACCTGAACTTCAGCAAGCCCTCGCCGCACATTCCCTGGGACCGGCTGCCGGTGCGGGTGGTGGACGAGGCCCTGCCGTGGCCACGCGACGGGCGGCCCCGCATCGCGGGGGTGAGCTCGTTCGGGTTCTCCGGGACGAACTCGCACATCATCATCGAGGAAGCGCCCGAGGTGGCGCCGGTTGCAACCGCGGCGCCGTCGGACGACCGGCGGTTCAGCCTGTTGCCGCTCTCGGCGCGCAGCCCGGCCGCGTTGGCGGAGCTCGCCAAGGCATACGCCGATTGGCTGGCCGCCCACCCGGACGCCTCGTTGGCCGACGTCTGCCTGACGGCCGGGGCAGGGCGATCACACTTCGAGCACCGGGCCGCCCTGGTGGTGAATTCGACGGACTCCGCGCGCGAGCAGCTGACCGCGCTGGCCGACGATCGCCCGGCGCCGGGCCTGCTGCGCGGTGACTGCACCGACCGGCCGAAGACGGCGTGGTTGTTCACCGGGCAGGGCAGCCAGTACGCCGGCATGGCGCGGGAGCTCTTCGAGACCGAGCCGGTGTTCGCCGAGACGATGACCCGGTGCGCGGCGGCGGTCGCCGACGTCCTCGAAAGACCTTTGCTGGACGTGATTTTCGACCCGGACGGTGACGACGCCCTGCGGCAGACCAGTTACGCCCAGCCCGCGTTGTTCGCGGTGGAGATGGGCCTGGCCCGGCTGTGGCAGTCCTGGGGCTTCGAACCGGACGTGGTGATCGGCCACAGCGTCGGCCAATACACCGCGGCCTGCGTGGCCGGCGTGTTCGGGCTCGAGGACGGAATGCTGCTGATGGCCGAGCGCGGCCGCCTGTTCGGCAGCCTGCCCGACGGCGGCCGGATGGTCGCCGTCTTCGCCGCCCCCGAGCGGGTGGAAAGCATGACCGACGAGTTCCCGAGCCTGTCGGTGGCCGCCTACAACGGCGCGAACACCGTGCTGTCGGGACCCGTGCAGGATCTCGACCAGGCGGTGGCCGGACTGGAAGCCGACGGGGTGCGCTGCGACTGGCTGGACACCAGCCACGCCTTCCACTCGGCGCTGCTCGATCCGGTCCTCGACGAATTCGAGGCGTACGCGAACCGATTCGAGTTCGGCGCGCCCCAAAAGACGTTGGTGTGCAACCGCACCGGCGCGGCCTTAGGCCGAAGCGCGAAACTGGACGGCGCGTACTGGCGTCGCCACGCGCGGCAGCCGGTGGAGTTCGCCAAGAGTGTGCGCACGCTTTCCGAACTGCACTGCACGATGCTGCTGGAGATCGGCCCGCAACCGATCCTCACCGCGGCGGCGATGCGGGCGTGGCCGGACCCGGCCACCGCGCCGCGGGCGATCGCGTCGATGCGGAAGAACATCGCCGATCACCGCCAGATCACCGAAGCGCTCGCCAACGCCTACATCGTCGGGCACTGGCCGGACTTCGCCGCCTTGGCGCCGGTGACGGCGCGCAAGCTCGACCTGCCCACCTATCCGTTCCAGCACCGCGAGTACTGGTTCCGCGAGCAACGGGCCGCGGCCACCCCGACCTCCAGCCAGCCGTCGGCGATGCGGACCCAGGCCGTCGGCCTCCTGGAGGACGGCCGGATCGAGGAGCTCGCGGCGCTGCTGGGCGGCGGGAACACCGATCCGCAGACCGTCGATGTGCTGAGACAGCTTGCGGCAGAACACAACCAGCAGCGCAACGCCCAGTCCATCACGGACTCCCGCTACGAGATCCGCTGGGAGAAGTCTGCCGCCAAGGCTTCGGGCGCCGGTGAGGGCTCCGCCTGGCTGCTCGTCGTCGACGACGCCGCGGCGGTCCAGCCGTTGGTCGACGCGCTGACCGCGCGCGGGCACCGGACCCGAATCGTGGGGCTGCCGGTCTCCGACGCCGACGCCGAGCGGCTGCAGGGCGTGTTGCGCGACGCGGTCGCGGACGAACCGTCGCTGCGGATCCTGCACCTCGCCGGCCTCGGATCGGACACGACGCCGTCGACGCAGTCGCTGCTGCGGATGCAACACCAGATCCTGAGCGGAACGCGGCGACTCTTCTGTGCCGCGGCCGCCGCCGACCTGCGCGCGCCGATTTGGCTGATAACCCGTGGCGCGCAACGGGTCACCGAGGCGGACAAGGTGTCACCGGCGCAGTCGTGCCTGTGGGGCTTCGGTCGCGCCGCCGCGCTGGAACATCCCCGACTGTGGGGCGGGCTGGCGGACCTAGCCGGCGGTGCCGACCAGTGGTCCGCGCTGATCGACCAACTGGTGTCGGCGCCGGCGGGCGAAGACCAAATCGCGCTTCGGGACAACGCGGTCTACGTTCCCCGGCTGACTCGCCGCACGGGGCAGCCGGCCGCTACGCCGCTGGCGTTGCGTGAGGACGCAACGTATCTGGTGACCGGCGGGCTCGGCGCGATCGGGCTCGAGGTCGCCGAATACCTTGCGGCGCACGGGGCCCGGCATCTGGTGCTGACCAGCCGGCGCGCACCCAGCGAGGCCGCGCAACAACGCATCGACGCGATCCGCGAACAGAGCGGCGCCGAAGTCCGGGTCATCACGGCCGACGTGTCCAACCCGCACGACGTCGCCCACGTCTTGGCCACGTTGCGGGCCGACCTCCCGCCGCTGGCCGGGATCGTCCACGCCGCGGGCGAGATCAGCACCACCCCGCTGCAAGCCCTGGACGACGCCGAAGTGGATCGGGTGTTCGCCGGGAAGGTGTGGGGCGCTTGGAATCTGAGCGAAGCCACCGCCGACCTGAAGCTGGACTTCTTCCTGAGCACCTCCTCGATCGCCGGGGTGTGGGGCGCCGGCGGCCAGACCGCTTACAGTGCGGCCAACGCCTTCCTCGACGGGCTGGCCTGGCGGCTGCGTGAGCAGGGTGTCCCCGGGGTCAGCGTCAACTTCGGCCCGTGGTCGAACGCCGGCATGGCCGACGAGGCCGCCCGCGCGGAACTGGACAAGCGCGGGGTCCGGCCATTGTCGCCCGCCGACGCCTTGGCGGGCATGGCCGAGCTGATGGCCTCTTCGGACAAGGGCGCATCGCACGGCGTCGTGGCCCGCATCGACTGGGCCAAGTTCCTGCCGCTCTACCAGATGGCGGGCAAGCGAGCGTTCTTCACCCAGTTGCAGCGCGAGGTGCCCGAGTCCGAAGAGGCGCCGTCGTCGGCGTCGGGGTCCACCCAATTGGTGGAACGGCTGACCGCCGCCCCGGTGGGGCAGCGCAAGAAGCTCGTCGTGGACTATCTGCGCGACGCCGTCGCGGAGGTGACCCGCATCGACCCCGCGGAAATCCGCGAAGAGGCCGGGCTTTTCGACCTCGGCATGGATTCGCTGATGGCCGTCGAACTGCGACGCCGGCTCGAGCGGGCGGTGGGCGCGGAACTGCCGTCGACCCTGGCGATGGACTACCCGCGCATCACCGACGTCGCGAATTTCTTGGTCAACGACGTGCTCAGCCTGGACGCCCCGGCGCCGGCGGCCGCCGCCGCGGCGCAGCCTTCGCCGGCCGCGGCCGCGGTGACGGCGCGCACCGACGAGCCGATCGCGATCGTCGCGGTGGCCTGCCGCTTCCCGGGCGCGCCGGATCCCGAGGCGTACTGGGACTTGCTGTCCGGCGGTGTCGACGCGATCCGGGAGATCCCGGACGACCGCTTCGACGTCGACGAGTACTACGACCCGGATCCCGAGGCGCCGGGCAAGATCTACACCCGCTACGGCGGATACCTGGAAAGCATCGACGGATTCGATCCGGAGTTCTTCGGCATCTCCCCGCGCGAGGCCGTGTGGATGGATCCCCAGCAGCGGTTGATGCTCGAGATCGCGTGGGAGGGCCTGGAGCGCGCCGGGTACGCGCCTGCGGGATTGCGCGGCAGTCGGACCGGCGTGTTCGTGGGCGTGGCCGCCAACGAGTATTCGCAACTGCTCAACGCCAACTCGGTCGATACCATCGAGGCCCACTTCATCACCGGCAACGCGCTCAATGTCATCGCGGGGCGGGTCGCGTTCGCGCTCGGGCTGGAAGGGC
This sequence comes from Mycobacterium sp. E2327, assembly GCF_001672675.1. Taxonomy (NCBI): domain Bacteria; kingdom Bacillati; phylum Actinomycetota; class Actinomycetes; order Mycobacteriales; family Mycobacteriaceae; genus Mycobacterium; species Mycobacterium sp. E2327. Next base: position 30,320 of record NZ_LZKE01000012.1, on the reverse strand, counting down.
CGGCCATGGCGGTGGACACCGCGTGCAGCGCCTCGCTGGTGGCGGTCCACCAGGCCTGCCAGGCCCTGCATTCCGGTGACTGCGACATGGCGCTGGCCGGCGGGGTGAATGTGTTGGTGAGCCCGGCGTCCATCGTCGCCACCTCGCGCGCCAGGATGCTTGCCGCCGACGGCCGTTGCAAGACGTTCGACGCGGCCGCGAACGGCTACGCGCGCAGCGAAGGCTGCGGGATCCTGGTGCTCAAGCGGCTGAGCGACGCCGAGCGCGACGGCGACCAGATTTGCGCCGTCATCCGCGGCAGCGCGGTCAACCAGGACGGCGCGTCCAGCGGTCTGACGGTGCCCAACGGTGGTGCGCAGCAACGGCTTATCGCCGCGACGCTGGCTCGCGCCGGTGTCGAGGGTCGCGAGGTCGACTACCTCGAGGCGCATGGCACGGGCACCTCGCTCGGCGACCCGATCGAGGTCCAGGCGGCCGCGGCCGTCTACGGCGCCGGCCGTGACCCGAGCCAGCCGCTGCTGATCGGATCGGCGAAGACCAACATCGGCCACCTCGAATCCGCGGCCGGGATCGCCGGCCTGATCAAGGTCGTGCTGTCGCTGCAGCACGAGGTCCTGCCGCAGAACCTGCACTTCGAGAACCCGTCGCCGAACATTCCGTGGGACTCGCTGCCGGTGCAGGTGGTGGACAAGCCGCTGCCGTGGCACGCCAACGGCCGCCCGCGCCGCGCCGGGACGAGTTCCTTCGGGTTCTCCGGCACGAACGCGCACGTCCTCATCGAGGAGGCGCCGCCGAAATCCGAAGCTCCCCAGGAATCTTCGGCCACCGACGTCACCGCGGCGGCCGAGCAGGCCGCCGGACACGAACCGGTCGGCGTGCTGCCCCTGTCGGCGCGGTCACCGCAGGCGCTGGTGTCGTTGGCGCAGCGGTACGGGGCCTGGCTGGACGAGCACCCCGAGGCCGATATCGCCGACGTGTGCTACACGGCCGCGGTGGGGCGTTCGCACTTCGAACACCGGGCCGCGCTGGTGGTGGACTCGGTTCAGGCAGCCCGCGATCTGCTGGCCGGGCTGGCCGAGAACCGGCTGGGACCGGGTGCGGTGCGCGGCGAGTGCGGTGACCCGCCGAAGACGGCGTGGCTGTTCACCGGGCAGGGCAGCCAGTACTCGGGTATGGCGCGCGAGTTGTTCGACACCGAGCCGGTTTTCGCCGACACCGTGAAGCAATGCGCGGCGGCGATCGACGGGATGTTGCCGCGCCCGTTGCTCGAGGTGATGTTCGACGATGACGCGGGAGACACCCTGCGGCACACCTCGTTCGCCCAGCCGGCGCTGTTCGCCGTCGAAATGGGCCTGGCCCGGCTGTGGCAGTCCTGGGGCATCGAGCCCGACGTGGTGCTGGGCCACAGCGTGGGCCAGTACGCGGCGGCCTGCGTGGCCGGCGTGTTCAGCCTGGAGGACGGGGCCCGGCTGATGGCCGAGCGCGGCCGGCTGTTCGGGAACCTGCCCGAGGGCGGCCGGATGGTGGCGGTCTTCGCCGACCCCCAGCAGGTGGAGCGCATCGCCGACGAATTCCCGCACATCTCGGTCGCCGCTTACAACGGCCCCAACACCGTGCTGTCGGGCCCGGCGGGCGATCTGGAACAGATCGTCGCCAGGCTCAGCGGCGACGGCACCCGCTGCACCTGGCTGGAAACCAGCCATGCCTTCCATTCGGAGTTGCTGGAGCCGGCGCTCGACGAATTCGAGTCGTTCGCAAACGGTTTCGAGTTCGCCGTTCCGACGCTGCCCCTGGTGTGCAACCGCACCGGCGCGGTGATCACCGCGGAGACCCCGCTGGACGCCCAGTATTGGCGGCGGCACTCCCGCCAGCCGGTGCAGTTCGCCGAAAGCGTGCAAACCGTGGCGGCGCTGGGCTGCTCGGTGCTGATGGAGATCGGACCGCAACCGGTCTTGACCGGGGCCGCGGTGCAGGCCTGGCCGGAATCCTCGGCCACCCCGCGTTCCATCGTGTCGCTGCGCAAAGGCGTCGACGCCTGGCAGCAGATGGCGGAAGCGCTGGCCGCGGTCTACGTCGCAGGCCACCGGCCCGATTTCGCGGCGCTGTACCACCGGCCGCATCACACGGTCGAGTTGCCCACCTATCCATTCCAGCGCCGTCGCTTCTGGCCCAAGACCGCCGACGTCGCGATCGACGGCGCCGTCGCATCCGGAATCCTCGGTAGCGCAAAGGATCTCGCGTCCGGCGACTCGGTCTACACCAGCAGGTGGTCGGTCAAGTCGCAGCCGTGGCTTTCCGATCACGTCATCTACGGCACCGTCGTCGTTCCGGGCGCGACGTACGCCGCGATGGCCATCGCCGCGGTCGGGGCGCCGGCCCAGGTGCGCGACGTCTTCTTCTACGAGCCGATCATCCTGCCGGACAAGAACTCCCGGGAGGTGCAGCTGACCGTGCATCCCCTCGAGGACGGCAGCGGCTGGACCTTCCAGGTGCACAGCCGGCCCTACGGTGATCGCGACGCCGAGTGGGCGTTGAACGCCGACGGTCGGATCGTCGGCGGCGACGGTGACGCTGCGGACGAGCCCGCGCTGGAGCCGACGGAATCCATCGACGCGGCGTGCGAGCGGCTGGGGCGCACGCGCCCGCAGCAGCTGTTCGACACCTTCGCCGACATGGAGCTGACCTGGGGTCCGACCTGGTCCACGTCGCTCAAATCGCTGTGGGCCGGTGATGGCGAGGCGGTGGGCGACATTGCGATCGGCGAGGAGCTTGCCGAGCAGCTCGGTAGCGAGCCGATCCACCCGGTGCTGCTCGACCTGTGCACGGGAATCGCCTTCCCGGCCTTGGAGGCCGCGCTCTCGGCGACCGAGGAAGGCCAGGGCCTGAGCGACCTGTTCCTCCCGCTGCGGTACGGGCGGGTGGTGCTGAACGACAAGATGCCACGGCGGTTCTACTGCCGCGCGCGGTGGCAGAGTGGCGGCCTGGACAGCGAAACGCAGGCCTTCGACCTCGACTTCGTGGATCGCGACGGTCGCCAGCTCGGCGAGATTCGCGACTTCACGGTCAAACGCGCGCCCCGGGAGGCGCTGCTGCGCGGGCTCGGCGGCGATGCCACCCGCAACCTCTACACCCTCGGCTGGGAGGAAGTGCCCGCGCCGGCGTCGGGCAGCGCCGACAAGAGCGGCGACGGCACCTGGCTGATCGCCGGGTTCGACGGGCTGGCGGCCGAGGTGCCGGGCGCAGTCTCGGTGGACCGCGCGGTCGATCCCGAGCACTGGAGGCGGCTGCTCAATGAGGCGCAGGAGCGCGGTGCCCCCGTCTCCGGCGTCGTCTGGCGCAGCCCCGGGCGGCCCGACGCGGAAGAAACCGGCCCCGAGTTCGCCACGCGGCTCGAGACCGAGATCGACGAGCTGCTCACGGTGGTGCGCACGCTGCTGGCGCAGCAGGACCTGAAGCTCACCGGCGGGCTGTGGATCGTCACCGAACGTGCGGTGGCGACCGAGTCCGGCGAGCCGGTCGACTCGGCGCAGGCGGCGCTGTGGGGCTTCGGGCGCACCGTGATCACCGAGCAGCCGAGCCTGCGCTGCAGGCTGGTCGACAGCGACGGCGCCGACGACGCCGTGCGTTCGCTGGCCGGCCTGCTCGGCACACCCAATGACGAGCCCGAACTCGCACTGCGCCATGGAAAGTACTTCGTGCCGCGGCTGCTGCCGTGGGCGCGCGACGGCCACCTCGAGGTACCGCGCTCGAGCGATTACCTCCTGGATGTGACCGAACGCGGCGCGATCGACAACCTTCGGCTGACCGAGATTCATGTCCCGCCGCCGGGCGCGGGTGAGGTGCAGATCCGGGTGGAGGCCGCGGGCCTCAACTTCCGGGATGTGCTCAACGTCCTCGGCCTGTACCCGGGCGATCCGGGACGGATCGGCGGCGGTGACCTCTCGGGCGTCGTCACCGAAGTGGGTTCCGGCGTGACCGGTTTCGAGGTCGGCCAGCGCGTCTTCGGCTTCATGCCGGGGTCGTTCACCACCCGGGTCAACGTGCCGGCCCAGTTCCTGGCGGCGGTGCCGAACGGGGTGAGCGCCGTGGGAGCGGCGACCATCCCCGCCGGGGCGCTGACGACCCGGCTGGCGTTCGACTGGGCGCAGGTCGGGCCCGGTGATCGGGTGCTGATCCACGCCGCCAGCGGTGGCGTCGGTCTGGCCGCGATCCAGATAGCCCAGCAGCGCGGTGCGACCGTGTTCGCCACCGCCAGCGCGTACAAGCGCGCGACGCTGCGCAAGATGGGCGTGCAGCACATCTACGACTCGCGCAGCACGGATTTCGCGGACCAGATCCTGGCCGACACCGGCGGTGCCGGGGTCGACGTGGTGCTCAACAGCCTCACGAACGAGGGCTTCATCGAAGCGACCGTGCGGGCGACCGCACAGGGCGGCCGGTTCGCCGAGATCGCCAAGCGCGACATCTGGACGCGCGAGCAGATGGCGGCGGCCCGTCCCGACATCGCCTACGAGATCATCGCGCTGGACTGGTGCATCGAAAACGAACCCGAGCGGACCGGGAACTTGCTGGCCGAGCTGGCGGACAGCATGGCCGCCGGCGAACTGACGCCGCTCGCGGCCGAGGTCTACCCGGTGACGGAGGCCAAGACCGCGTTCCGGCGCATGCAGCAGGCCCGGCACATCGGCAAGATCGTGCTGCAGATGCCGCAACCGCTGCAGCCGCGCGGGGACCGCAGCTACCTGATCACCGGTGGCGTCGGTGCGCTCGGCCTGCACACGGCGGCCCATCTGGCCCAGCTCGGTGCCGGTGACATCGTGCTGACCAGCCGTCGCGCACCCGATACGGATGCGCAGCTGGCCATCGACGACATCACCGAGCGCTACCGAAGCCGCATCCACGTCTTCACGGCCGACGTCGGCGACGAGCCGGAGGTCGAACAGCTGCTGGAGCGGATCCGGGCGGAGTTGCCGCCGCTGGCGGGGGTGGCGCACCTGGCGGGCGTCCTCGAGGACGCGCTGCTGCCGCAGCAGAGCCTCGAAGGGTTCCGCAAGGCGCTGGCGCCCAAGGCCTTCGGCGGCTGCCACCTGCACCGGCTCACGAAGAACGACGACCTTGATTTCTTCATCGTCTACTCGTCGGCCTCCAGCGTGATCGGTTCGCCCGGTCAGGCCAACTACGCGACCGCCAACGCGCTGCTCGACGGGCTCGTTGCCGAGCGCAGGGCCCAAGGCCTGCCGGCGACGGCGATCAACTGGGGTCCGTGGGCCAAGGGCGGCATGGCCACCTCGCACGCCGCGCGCGCCAACCTCAGCGCGCAGGGCCTGATCCCGCTGGAACCCTCGGCCGCGCTCACCGCGCTCGACGAGATCCTCGCCCACGGAACCGGGCAGGCGACCGTGATCAAGGCCAATTGGCAGCGCGCCGCGAAGGGGCTGGGCGCCTCCCGCCCGGCGATGCTCGACCACGTGCTGCCGAGCGCGGTCACGGCGACCCGCGGCGACAGCGAGTTGTTGCGGCAACTGCACGAGGTGCCCGAGGCGGAGCGCGGCAGCTTCCTGACCGAATACCTGCGCTACGAGGTCCAGAATTTCCTGAGGCTGGCGCAGCCGCCGGCGGCAACCAGCCGGTTCCTGGAGCTGGGCACCGACTCACTGATGGCGGTCGAGTTCAGCAACCGGTTGCTTCCGCAATTCGGCGGCGCGTTCACGATCAGCGCCACGGCGGTATTCGACTATCCGACCATCGGGTCGCTGGCCGAGTACCTGGCCGGTCAGGTGCCGGAATCGGACAAGGCGGATTCGGTGGGATTGGCCGAGCCCACGTAATCATCTCCGGGAAGTCAACGACCAGGTCGCTAATCAGGAGGCCGATAACGTTCCGTTGCGCCTCGCCAGAAGGTCAAAAAACTAGACGGGAGCATGCGGGACGTGGCCATTGCAGGGGAGTGCGCCGACCCACCCGAGGTCAGAAAGCGGATTCTCGTCACCGGCGCACCCCGATCGGGCACGACCTGGACCGGCCGAATGATCGCCCACGCCCCGGGAATGGGTTATATCCACGAGCCCTTTACTCCGGAAAACGGCGATTTGTGCGGCTTCGCCAATCCCATCAGGGCGAAATTCCAGTACATAACGGACGAGAATTCTCACCGCTTCTCGGGATATCTTGATGACCTGGTTGATTTCAAATACCCGCTGCGAACAAATCTCCTGCACTCCAGGAGCGTGCGCGAGGCGGGACGAAGCCTCTTGGCCTTCGCCAATCTTTCCACGCACCGGATAAGAAAAGACACGGCGGTCATGAAAGACCCGCACGCCGTGTTCTCCGCGCCCTGGTTGGCCCGCCAGTTCGACATGAACGTGGTGGTCATGATCCGGCATCCTGCGGCGCTGTGCTCCAGCCTGAAGATTCTGAATTGGAAATTCGACTTCAACCACTTCCTGCGTCAGCCGCAACTGATGCGCGAGACCCGGTTGGCGGACTTCGAATCGGAGATTCGTTATTTCGCCGAGCATGAGCAGGAAATCATCCCGGTAGGCGCCCTGCTATGGAACTGCATATACGCGGTGATCAACGAGTATCGCACGTGCCATCCGGGGTGGTTGTTCCTCAAGCACGAAGAATTGTCACTGGACCCCGTGGGCAGTTTTCGGAAAGTCTATGCGACGCTCGGCCTGGAATTCACGGCCGGCGTCCACGCCGCCATCGAGTCAAGCTCGGGGGAACAGAACCCTTCCGAACCGCAGCGGGGCGACGAATTCAGCATCAGACGCAACAGCAAGGTGAATGTCTCGAACTGGAAGAGCCGGCTCAGCGATCGCGAAATTCTCACCATCAAAGAGTGGACCAGCGGGGTATCGACGCTGTTCTACTCGGACCTCGAGTGGTGATGTCTTCCCGCGGCTAGGCGGCTTCGGTGCGCAGTTGAGACCTCAGGATCCGGTACTCCAACAGGCCGGCCCGCATCTGCTCGTAGATGGCGGAGCCCGGCAGCGCGAGGAAGTTCGCGACGCGGGCATTTCCGTCGCCGTAGACCTGGGCCCAGGTGTCACTGGCCTGGTCGCGCGAGGCCAGCACGTTCGCCGTAATGTCCCGGTCGTTTTCGGTGACGAAGCCCGAGCGCTTCAACCGCATCCGCACCTGGTCCCAGTCCTCGGGGCTCAAGAAGTCGGTGTGTAGGAACCACCCGCCGGGTCGGCAAATCCTGCGCACCTCACCCAGGAACTTCGGCAGGTTGCCGTAAGAGTGCGAGGACTCGATGTTGACGATGGCATCGCACGACGCGTCGGGGAGGGGGACATTCAATGCGTCGCCGACCATGAAGTTGATCGGGCGCTTGACGTGCGTCTTGCTGCAGAACGCGATGGCTTCGGAGGACATGTCTATGCCGATCACCTCGGCGTTGAACTTCTCCGCCACCAGTGCGGCGTTGCCGCCGCGGCCACATCCGATTTCGACGACGGTGCGGTCGTTGAGGTCGACCGACCCGATGACCTCGAACACCAGCCGGACCGAGTTGGCGTTGAAGGTTCCCGGGCGAATGGTGAACGCGGATTCGTCGGTGGATCCCATCGGGGCGTAGCCGTAATTGAGGAAGAACGATGAATCGGCGACCCCGGCGTCCTCGAGGCGCCGGCTGAGCAAATTGTAAAAGCTTTTCCACCCGACGGCGGTCGTGGACAGCAGGTCGTCAGCGAGGTGCTCCGACATTGCAACCGATGAATTATCCTTCGATTCAACCTGCGCCGAAGATTCGCTATGGCTGTCCATTTATTTCGCCCCAACCAGCTCTAATTTGTGGATATTTGATTCCGAGTACACGCTGTTCGCGCCGCCCAATCACGTCGCATGCTACACGACCGGCTCGCGTCCGGTGAGGCCTCAACCCGGACCCGTTAACGTCATAAATTCATGTGGTCCGGACGCGTCCAATTCGCGCCGGCCGGCGCCGCCGGCTCATCGGGCAGGCCGCCCCGGCATGGCTGCTTTCGCCTGCCGAAGGGCGCCCCGAGTGAGCGGGGGCGGTGCCCGGTAGCCGGCACGGGCTCGCCGATGCGGCGCGCCGCGGTTTCCGACACCTAATACATATTGTGTGCGGGGGCCGCCGAGCGCGGGTCCCGTCGCCTCGCGCGGGCAGGGCGGTGCGGCCCGATGGCCAAACCGGTTCCCGGTCACTTTGACCCCGTGGCGGATCTCTTCGGTGTCGCTCCGGGCCGGGGTTATGCCGACGACGGGAGGCCAGGCCACCGCGTCGGCGTCGTCGCGCTCGTGACGACTGTCGTCGCAGGTCGCGGCAGGGGCGCGTGGACCCATGCCGCGCCGCAGACCACCGATAGGGAATCGACCGGTAAAACCATACCATTAGTTTGTCTAGGCAGGATTCCGGATGTGATGGCGTTAGTAGATCCCGGCCGCCGCAAATTCCACGAAGGCTTAGACAACCTCTGTGGGGCTCCAGTATGGTTTAGAACTTGTTATACCCATGTCCAGTTAGACGGTCTGGAGACGCGGTGAGCACTAATCCGTTCGACGACGACGACGGCAGTTTTTTCGTCTTGGTCAACGACGAGGAACAACACAGCCTGTGGCCGGCGTTCGCCGACGTTCCGGCCGGCTGGCGGGTGGTGTACGGCGAAGCGGACCGCGCAGCGTGCCTGGACTACATCGAACAGAACTGGACCGATATACGGCCGAAAACTCTGCGCGAAAGGTTAGCGGCGGGACAGGGGTTTGATAGGTAATCCGGATGGAACTTGATGACCGGGCTCTCCCGCTGACGCGGGGACAGCTGGACATTTGGCTCGCGCAAGAAACGGGTCACTCCGGCACGGAGTGGCAGCTTGGCGTGCTTGTCCGATTCGACGGCACCGTAGACCGCGAATTGCTTCAGCGGGCGATCCGCCGCGTGATGCGGGAGGCCGAACCGGCGCGGGCCGCCGTATTCGAGGTGGACGGCCAGGTCTTTCAAAGGGCGATCGATTACCCGGACCTCGAAGTGGCCTTCCACGACCTGAGCGACACCCGCCATCCGGTGCAGGAAGCCCGTCGAATGGCATTATCGATCCAACAGACACCGATGCCCCCGGGCGGACCGCTTTTTAATTTCACGTTATTCCAAACATGGTCCGATGAATTCTATTTGTTCGGGTGCTTCCATCACATAATCGTCGACGGCACCGGAATCACGCTTATCGCGAATCGAATTGCGACCGTGTACGCCGCGATTGTTGCGAACGCAACCATTCCGCCCGCGTTCTTCGGCTCGTTGCCGGACCTGGTTCGTTGCGAGTCGGAGTACGAAGCGTCCACCGATTACCGGGACGATCAGGACTACTGGACGGCGAACCTGCCCCCGGAAAGCGGACCGCACAACGGGTTCCTCCCGGCCGCGGATGAGGGAGAGCGGTCCGCGCCTTCCGCGCCGGTTCGCCTGGACCCGGCCGTCCTCCGACGAGTTCAGGAGTTGTCCGACGAGTGGAAGGTGCCGCGCTCGTCGGTCATCACCGCGGCATGTGCGCTGTTGGTGCGCGGGTGGTGCGCCGAGGGCTCGGAGGTGGTCCTCGAGTTTCCGGTCAGCAGGCGCGTGCGCCCGGAGTCCAAGACGCTGCCGGGGATGGTCTCCGGGGTGGTGCCGCTGGTGTTGAGCGTTTCGCCGAAATCCACCGTCGCCGGCTTCTGTGAGTATGTCGACGCGCGAATCCGGGAGGCGCTGGAGCATCAGCGGTTCCCGGTGCACGCCCTGGAGCGCAAGGCCGGTCAGGGCCGGTCGGCCAATCGGGTGAGCGTCAATTTCATGCCGTCGAAGATGACCATGGACTTCGCCGGCGTCGCGGCGTCGGCGTCGTTCACCAACCCCGTTCAGGTGGGCGCCTTCGCGTTGATGTTCTCCGGCGGCGGGGACCAGATTTTCCTCAGCACGGCGGGCACCGGCAGCCCGTTGGCGAATTTCGACGTCGCCGAGTTGGCGAAGCGGCTGGGCCGGGTGCTCGTCGCGATGACCGCCGACCCGGGGCGGCGGATCTCGTCGATGGATTTGTTCGATGCCGCGGAGCTGGACGGGCTGGACGGGTGGGGCAACCGGGCGGTGTTGAGCCAACCGGCGCCCGCTTCGCAGTCGATTCCGGCGATGTTCGCCGCGCAGGCCGCGCGCGCCCCGGAGGCGGTGGCGATCACGTTCGGGGACTCGTCGTGGACCTACCGCGAGGTCGAGGACGCCGCTGACCGGTTGGCGCACGCGCTGGCCGGCCACGGGGTGGGCCCGGGGCGGCGGGTCGCGCTGCTGCTGGAGCGCTCGGCCGAGGCGATCGTGGCGATCCTGGCGGTGCTCAAGACCGGGGCGGCGTACGTGCCGATCGACCCGGCGGTGCCGGCGGCCCGAATCGAGTTCATGCTCGATGACGCCGCGCCGACCGCGGCGATCACCGCCGCCGGGCTGGTCGACCGGCTCGGCGGGCGCGATCTGCTGATCATCGACGTCGCCCAGCTCGCCGACCCCGCCGCCGGCCCCCAACCCGGCACGGCGCTGCCGGTGCCCGAGCCGGACAACGTCGCCTACCTCATCTACACGTCGGGGACGACCGGCGTCCCCAAGGGCGTGGCCATCACCCACCACAACGTCACCCGGCTGCTGGAGTCCCTGGACGTCGAGCTGGCCCCCGGGCAGGTGTGGTCGCAGTGGCACTCGCTGGCATTCGACGTCTCGGTGTGCGAGATCTGGGGTGCGCTGCTGTCCGGCGGGCGCCTCGTGGTCGTTCCCGAGTCGGTGGCGCGGTCGCCCGAGGATTTCCATGCCCTGCTCGTCAAAGAACGGGTCGAAGTCCTGAGCCAGACCCCGTCGGCGTTCTATGCGCTGCAAACCGCGGACGCGCTCGCACGCGAGCTCGGACGTCAGCTGCAACTGCGGGCGGTGATCTTCGCCGGTGAGGCACTGGAACCGCAGCGGTTGCGGACCTGGCTGGACAACCATCCGGAATCGCCGCGGCTGCTCAACTTGTACGGCACCACCGAGACGACCGTGCACGCCTCGTTCCGGGAGATCTTCCCCGACGACGTCGACAGCCCCCTGAGTCCCATCGGCGTGCCGTTGGGCCGGTACGCCTTCTTCGTCCTCGACGCGTGGATGCGGCAGGTGCCGGCCGGGGTGGTCGGTGAGTTGTACGTGGCGGGCGGCGCCGCGGGGTGTGGGTACTGGCGGCGGCCGGGGTTGACGTCGACGCGGTTCGTCGCGTGCCCGTTCGGGCCGCCCGGTACCCGCATGTATCGCACCGGGGACCTGGCGTGGTGGGGCGCCGACGGGCAGCTGCGCTATGTGGGTCGGGCCGACGAGCAGGTCAAGATCCGCGGCTTCCGCATCGAGCTGGGCGAGGTTCAAGCCGCGCTCGCCGGCCTGGACGGGGTCGAGCAGGCCGTCGTGATCGCGCGCGAGGACCGCCCCGGCGACAAGCGCCTGGTGGGGTATGTGACCGGGACCGTCGATCCGGCCACGTTTGCAGCTTCAGCGCGCGCCGCGCTGGCCGAGCGGCTGCCGGCCTACATGGTCCCGGCCGCGGTGGTGGTCATCGACGCGGTTCCCCTGACCGTCAACGGCAAGCTGGACAAGCGGGCACTGCCCGCACCCGAATACCAGGACGTCGATCGCTACCGGGCCCCCGGCAACGCGGTCGAGGAGATCCTGGCCGACATCTATGCGCAGGTGCTCGGGCTGGAGCGCGTCGGGGTGGACGAGTCGTTCTTCGAGCTCGGCGGCGACAGCATCTTGTCGATGCAGGTGGTCGCCCGTGCGCGGGCCGCCGGGGTGGTGTGCCGACCGCGGGACATTTTCGTCGAGCAAACCGTGGCTCAGCTGGCCCGGGTGGCCGAAGTCGCCACCGGTGACGCCGACGCGGGCGACGAGGGCCTCGGTCCGGTGGTCGCGACACCGATCATGCGCTGGTTGCGCGGTGTCGCGGGACCGGTCGACGAGTTCAACCAGACCGTGTTGGTTCAGGCGCCCGCCGGGGCGACAGAGGCCGACGTGGTGGCGGTGCTGCAGGCCGTGGTCGATCGCCACGCCACGCTGCGGCTGCGGGTCGACGGCGACGGCACGGACGGCTGGTCGCTGATGGTGCCCGAGGCCGGCGCGGTGGACGCCCGGGGGTGCCTGCGCGCGGTCCCGGCCTTGTCCGACGAGGCGGTGATCGAGGCGCAGTCGCGGTTGGACCCGGCCGCCGGGGTGATGCTGAGCGCGCTGTGGGTGCCCGACACCGGGCAGTTGGTGTTGATCGTCCATCACCTGGCGGTGGACGGGGTGTCGTGGCGGATCCTGCTGGAGGACCTCAACATCGCCTGGGCCCAGCATCGCGGCGGGCAGCAGTTGGTGTTGCCGGCGCCCGGAACGTCGTTTGCGCACTGGTCGTCGCTGCTGGCCGAGCATGCGCGCAGCCCCGAGGTGGTGGCGCAGGCCGACGCCTGGCGGCGGATCGCGGCGGTGCCCGCGGCGCTGCCGGCGGTGCGCCCCGAGGTGGACACCTACCAGACCGCGGGCAGCCTGTCGGCGCAGTTGGATGCCGAGACCACCCGCGCGCTGCTCGACGAGGTGCCGGCGGCGTTTCACGCCGGGGTGCACGAGATCCTGTTGATTGCGTTCGCCTTGGCGGTGGCCGAATTCGTGGGCAGCGGCGGCACGCCGATCGTCATCGACGTGGAGGGTCACGGGCGCCAGGAGGACCTGGCCCCCCATCTTGACCTGTCCCGCACGGTCGGCTGGTTCACCACCAAATACCCGGTGTCGGTCTCGGTCGGACGGCTGGACTGGGCGGGGGTGGTGGCCGGTGACGCGGGGCTGGGGACGGTCGTCAAAGACGCCAAAGAGCAGCTTCGCGCTCTGCCGGACGGCCTGACCTACGGTCTGTTGCGCTACCTGAACGGCGACGTCGAGCTGCCGCCGTCCGACCCGCCGATCGGGTTCAACTACCTGGGGCGGCTCGGCGGGGCGGCCGAGGCGGCCGACGACGTGTGGCGGCTCGGTCAGGACGGCTGGTCGGTCACCGACGTCGCCGCGGCCATCCCCATGCCGCTGATGCACACCGTGGAGCTCAACGCCAGCACGGTCGACGCCGACACCGGCCCGCAGCTGCACGCCCGCTGGACGTGGGCGCCCTCGACCCTGAATCACGCGCAGGTCAGCCGGCTGAGCCGGTTGTGGTTCGACGCGTTGGCCGGCATCTGCGCGCACGTGCGCGGCGGCGGGGGCGGGTTGACGCCGTCCGACATCGCGGCCGGCCTGAGCCAGCAGCAAATCGACGACCTTCAGCGGCAATATGCGGATAGCTGACGTATTGCCACTGACCCCCCTACAGCAGGGGCTGTGGTTCCATGCCATCACCGCCCAGGGCGGCGACGACATCTATTCGGTGCAGCTGGAGATCGCGCTGAGTGGTCCGCTCGATCAGGACCGCCTGCGCGACGCCGTGCTCGCGGTGGTCACCCGCCATCCCAACCTCGCGGCCCGATTCTCCGACAAGTTCGACCAGCCGGTGCAGATCATCCCGGCCGATCCCGTGGTGCCGTGGCGCTACGTCGACCTGCGCGGGGGCCGCCCGGATACCGACGAGCAGATCCGCGAGGTGTGCGCCGCCGAACGCGCCGCGGTCTGCAATCTCACCAACCAGCCGGCCTTCCGCGCCGCGCTCATCGGCATCGGCGAAGATCAGCACCGGCTGGTGCTGACCAACCACCACATCGTGATGGACGGCTGGTCGCTGCCGATCCTGCTGGGTGAGCTGTTCGCCAGCTATCACGGGCAGTGGCTGCCGGCGGCGGCGAAATATCGCAGCTTCGTGACCTGGCTGACGAGCCGTGACCTCGATGCCGCCCGCGAAGCCTGGCGCGAGGCGCTGGCCGGATTCGATACCCCCACGCTGATAGGCCCGCCGGGCCGGTTGGGCATGGGGCCGCGCGGCGTGGCGTCGTTCCACGTGCCCGAGCAGACCACGCTGGCGCTGGGCGAGTTGGCGCGCTCCAGCCACACCACCGTCAGCACCGTGGTGCAGGCCGCGTGGGCCCAGCTGCTGATGTGGCTGACCGGCCGCCACGACGTCACTTTTGGCACCACGGTCTCGGGGAGGCCGCCCGAGGTGCCGGGCGCCGACACGATGGTGGGCTTGTTCATCAACACCGTGCCGGTGCGGGCGAGCATCACCGCGAACACCACCACCGCCGACCTGCTCGATCAGCTGCAAAACGCCTACCAACACACGCTCGACCACCAGCACCTGGCGCTCAGCGAGCTGCACCGGATCACCGGCCAGGACCAGCTGTTCGACACCATGTTCGTCTACGAGAACTACCCGCTCGACGCGGCCGCGTTGTCGGGCGGCCAAGGTGACCAAGGCTTGGCCATCACCGATTTCACCCACCGCGAGTACAACCACTACCCGCTCGCCGTCCAGGCCATGCCCGGCACGGAAATGGGTCTGCGCGTCGAATTCGACACCGACGTGTTCGACGCGGCCGACATCGAAACGCTGATCGAGCGGTTCAAGCGGGTGCTGGCAGCGATGACGGCCGATCCGGGGCGGCGGTTGTCGTCGATGGATGTGCTGGACCCCGCCGAGCATGCCCAGCTGGAACGGTGGGGCAACCGCGCGGGGTTGACCCAGCCGGTGGGTGTGCCGGTGTCGATTCCGGTGCTGTTCGGCGCGCAGGTGGCGCGCACGCCGGAGGCGGTGGCGATCAGCGCGGGGGACCGCTCGTGGACCTATCGCGAGGTCAAGCAGGCGGCAAACCGGTTGGCGCACCTGCTGGCCGGCCAGGGCGTGGGTCCGGGGCAGCGCGTGGCGCTGTTGTTGCCGCGGTCGGCCGACGCGGTCGTCGCGATGCTGGCGGTCCTGAAGACCGGGGCGGCGTACGTGCCGATCGATCCGACGGTGCCGGTCGCCCGGATGGGCTTTGTGCTCGACGATGCCGCGCCGATCGCCGTGATCACGAACGTCGGCCTGGCGGACCGGCTGGACGGGCGCGATGTGGCGGTCATCGACATCAACGACCCCGCCATCGATCGCGAACCCAGCACCCCGATGCCGGCACCGGCCCCCGACGACGTCGCCTACCTCATCTACACGTCGGGCACCACCGGAACCCCCAAGGGCGTGGCGATCCCGCACCGCAACGTGACCCGGCTGCTCGAAACGCTGGACGTCGACCTGGAGTTGGCGGGCCAGGTGTGGTCGCAGTGTCACTCGCTGGCGTTCGATTTCTCGGTGTGGGAGATCTGGGGTGCGCTGCTCTACGGTGGCCGGCTGGTGATCGTGCCCGACTCGGTGGTGCGCTCGCCGCAGGAGCTGCACGCCCTGTTGGTGGCCGAAGAGGTCACCGTGCTGAGCCAGACCCCGTCGGCGTTTTACGCGTTGCAGACCGCCGACGCGGCGCAGCCCGAGCCGGAACCCCGGCTAAAGCTCGAGGCCGTGGTGTTCGGCGGCGAGGCGCTGGAACCGCAGCGGCTGCGGGGCTGGCTGGACAACCACCCCGGTTTGCCACGGCTGATCAACATGTACGGCATCACCGAGACGACCGTGCACGCGTCGTTCCGCGAGATCGTCGCCGGCGACGTCGACAGCATCGCCAGCCCCATCGGGGTGCCGCTGGCCCATCTCGGGTTTTTCGTGCTCGACGGGTGGCTGCGGCCGGTGCCGGCCGGCGTGGTCGGGGAGTTGTACGTGGCCGGCGCCGGGGTGGCGGACGGTTATGTCGGCCGCCCGGCGCTGAGCTCGACGCGGTTCGTGGCCTGCCCGTTCGGGGAGCCGGGACAGCGGATGTATCGCACCGGCGACCTGGTGTGGTGGGGCGCCGACGGCCAGCTGCGCTACGTCGGACGCGCCGACAAGCAGGTCAAGATTCGCGGCTATCGCATCGAACTCGGTGAGATCCAGGCGGCGCTGATGGCGCTGGACGGCGTCAAGCAGGCGGCCGTGATCGCCCGCGAAGACCCCCCCGTGGACAAGCGCCTGGTGGGCTACGTCACCGGCAGCGTCGATCCGGCCTCGTTCGGGGCGTCGGCGCGGGCGGCGCTGGCCGAGCGGCTCCCGGCGTACATGGTGCCGGCCGCGGTGATGGTCATCGAGGCGCTGCCGTTGACGGTCAACGGCAAACTCGACACCCGGGCCCTGCCGGCACCCGAATACTCCGACGGCGACCACTACCGCGCCCCGACCACCGCGGTCGAGGAGCTGCTGGCCGGCATCTACGCGCAGGTGCTGGGCGTCGAGCCGCCGCGGCTGGTCGGCGTGGAGGACTCGTTCTTCGACCTCGGCGGAGATTCGCTCTCGGCCGTGCGCCTGGTCGCCGCGGTCAACACCGGCCTGGATGCCGGTCTTTCGGTGCGCACGTTGTTCGAGGCGCCCACGGTCGCCCAGTTGGCGGCCCGGATCGGCGGGGACGAAGCCCGGTTGGAGCCGCTGCTGCCGTTCGCGGCCGTGGAGCGGCCCGCGGTGATCCCGCTGTCGTTCGCGCAGAGCCGGCTGTGGTTCATCGACCAGTTCCAGGGCCCGTCGACGATCTACAACATGGCGGTCGCCCTGCGATTGCGCGGGCGGATGGATGCCTTGGACGAAGAAGCGCTGGGCGCCGCGCTGTCCGACGTGGTGGTCCGACAGGAAAGCCTGCGCACGCTGTTCGCCGCGCAGGACGGCGTGCCGCGCCAGCTGATCTTGCCCCCCGAGCGGGCCGACTTCGGTTGGGCCGTCGTCGACGCCGCCGGGTGGTCGGAAAGCCAGCTGGCCGAGGCATTCGACGCCGTGGCCCACCACCACTTCGACCTGGCATCCGAGATCCCCATGCGGGCAAGGCTTTTCCGGGTCGCCGACGACGAGCACGTGCTGGTGGCCGTGGTGCATCACATCGCCGCCGACGGCGCGTCGATCACCCCGCTGGTGCGGGATCTCGGGGTGGCCTACGCCAGCCGCAGGGTCGGGCAGGCCCCCGACTGGGCCGATCTGCCGGTCCAGTACGCCGACTACACGCTGTGGCAGCGCGCGCAGCTCGGCGACCTCAGCGACAGCGGCAGCCGGATCGCGGCGCAGTTGGCCTACTGGCAAGAGGCCCTGTCCGGGATGCCGGAGCACCTGCAACTGCCCACCGATCGGCCCTACCCGCCGGTGGCGGACTACCGTGGCGCGACCGTGCCGGTGGACTGGCCCGCCGAGCTGCAGCAGCAGGTGGCCCGGGTGGCCCGGGAACACAACGCCACCAGCTTCATGGTGATGCAGGCCGCCATGGCCGTGCTGCTGGCCAAGCTCAGCGCGAGTTCCGATGTGTCCGTAGGGTTTCCGATCGCCGGGCGCGGGGACCCCGCGCTGGACGAGCTGGTGGGCTTCTTCGTCAACACCCTGGTGTTGCGGGTCGATCTGGCCGGCGATCCCAGCGTCGCCGAACTGCTCGCTCAGGTGCGCGCGCGCAGCCTGGCCGCCTACGAGCACCAAGACGTGCCCTTCGAAGTCCTGGTGGAAAGGCTCAACCCCACCCGGAGCCTGACCCACCACCCGCTGGTCCAGGTGATGCTGGCCTGGCAGAGCGGGCAGGGGCAGGGCCCCGCCGCCGGGCTCACCCTGGGCGGGCTGCAGGTCACGCCGCTGCCGCTCGACACCCGGACCGCCCGCACCGACCTGGCGTTCTCGCTGGGGGAGACGTGGACCGGGGACGGCGAGCCCGCCGGAATCGCCGGTTCGGTGGAATTCCGGACCGACGTGTTCGACGCCGCCAGCATCGAAACGCTGATCGGGCGGCTGAAGCGGGTGTTGGCCGCCATGACGGCGGATCCGGGGCGGCGGCTGTCGTCGGTGGATCTGCTCGACGTGGCCGAGCACGCCCGCCTCGACGAGGCGGGCAACCGCGCGGTCTTGAGCCTGCCCGCGCCGGCCGCGGTGTCGGTACCGGAGCTGTTCGCCGCGCAGGTGGCCCGCGCCCCGGAGGCGCCGGCGGTGACCTTCGCGGGCCAAACGATGACCTACCGGGAACTCGACGAGGCCGCTAATCGGTTCGCGCACTTGCTGTCTGGCCGCGGGGTGGGTCCCGGTGGTTGTGTGGCGTTGCTGCTGGAGCGTTCCGCCCAGGCCGTCGTGGCCATGCTGGCGGTGCTCAAGACCGGGGCGGCCTACCTGGCCATCGACCCGGCGCTGCCCGCGGCCCGGATCGACTTCATGCTGGGCGACGCCGCGCCCGTCGCCGCGGTCACCACCGCCGGGCTGGCCGACCGGCTGGCCGGGCGGGAGCTGACGGTCATCGACATCGACGACGCCGCCGTCGAGGACCAACCGGCCACCGCGCTGCCGGCGCCGTCGGCCGACGACATCGCGTACCTGATCTACACCTCGGGGACCACCGGGACGCCCAAGGGTGTCGCGATCGCCCACCGCAACCTGGCGCACCTGGCGCAGTCGGCGCACCCGGCGCTGCCGGCGACGCAGGTGTGGACGCAATGCCACTCGTACGCGTTTGACTTCTCGGTCTGGGAGATCTGGGCCGCGCTGCTCGGCGGCGGGCGGCTGGTGGTGGTGCCCCCGTCCGTCGTCGCCTCACCGGACGACTTCCACGACCTGCTGGCCCGGGAACGGGTCAGCGTGCTCACCCAAACCCCGTCGGCGGTGGCCGCCCTGTCCCCGCAACGGTTGGAGGCCGAGGCCGTGCTGCTCGGCGGCGAGGCCTGCTCGGCCGAGGTGGTGGACCAATGGGCGCCCGGGCGGGTGGTGGTCAACGCCTACGGACCCACCGAGGCCACGGTGTACGCCTCGATGAGCGCGCCGCTGCAGGCGGGGTCCGGCGCGGCTCCGATCGGTGCGCCCGTTTCCACGGCGGCGCTGTTCGTCCTGGACGAGTCGCTGCGGCGGGTGCCGGCCGGTGTGGTCGGGGAACTGTACGTGGCCGGCCGGGGCGTCGGCGTCGGATACGTCGGCCGAACCGGGCTGACCGCCTCGCGCTTCGTGGCCTGCCCGTTCGCCGGCGCGGACGCGCCAGGGACCCGCATGTACCGCACCGGCGACCTGGTGCGGTGGCGCGCCGACGGACAGCTGCAATACCTGGGCCGCGCCGACGAGCAGGTCAAGATCCGCGGATACCGCATCGAACCGGGCGAAGTCCGGGCCGCGCTGGCCGCCTTCGACGGCGTCGAGCAGGCGGTGGTGGTCGCCCGCGAGGACCGCCCCGGCGACAAGCGCCTGGTCGGATACATCACCGGGACCGCGGACCCGGCCGCGCTGCGATCCGCGCTGGCCGAACGGCTGCCGGCCTACATGGTGCCCGCCGCGGTGGTGGCGCTGGACGCGTTGCCGCTGACGGTCAACGGCAAGCTCGATGCCAGGGCCCTGCCGGCACCGGAATACGAGGCCACCGATCGTTACCGCGCCCCGAGCAACCCGACCGAGGAAATCCTGGCCGGCATCTACGCCCAGGTGCTGGGCGTGGACCGGGTCGGGGTGGACGACTCGTTCTTCGACCTGGGCGGGGATTCGCTGTCGGCGATGCGCCTGGTCGCCGCGATCAACACCGGCCTGGGCACCGGCGTCGCGGTGCGCGCCGTGTTCGAGGCGCCCACGGTGGCCCAGCTGGCGACGCGCCTGCACGGTGGCGAGGGTGGCTTGGACCCGTTGGTGGCCGTCGAGCGGCCCGCGGTCATTCCGTTGTCGTTCGCCCAGCACCGGCTGTGGTTCATCGACCAGCTGCAGGGCCCGTCGCCGGTCTACAACCTGGCGGTGGCGCTGCGGCTGCGCGGGCGGCTGGATGCCGACGCATTCTGCGCGGCGCTCGCCGACGTGGTGGGCCGCCACGAAAGCCTGCGCACGCTGTTCGCCGCCCCCGACGGGATACCGCAACAGCTGGTGCTGTCCGCCGAGCAGGCCGACTTCGGTTGGGACGTGGTGGACGCGACTGCTTGGTCGCCACGCCGGCTGCAGGCGGGCATCGAGGAGACGGCGCGGCACAGCTTCGATCTGGGGGCCGAAATTCCCTTGCGGGCAAGGCTTTTCCGCGTCGCCGACGACGAACACGTGCTGGTCGCCGTGGTGCACCACATCGCCGCCGACGGCCTGTCGATCCCCCCGCTGGTGCGTGACATATCCGTCGCCTACGCCAGTCGGTGTCTCGGGCAGGCGCCCGGTTGGACGCCGTTGCCGGTCCAGTACGTCGACTACACGCTGTGGCAGCGCGCGCAATTCGGCGACCTCAACGATCAGGACAGCCCCATCGCCGCGCAGCTGGCGTACTGGGAGGAAGCCCTGGCGGGGATGCCCGAGCGGCTCGGGCTGCCCACGGACCGGCCCTACCCCCCGGTGGCCGACCAGCGGGGCGCCAGCGTGGTGCTGCAGTGGCCCGTCGAGCTGCAGCGGCAGGTCGTGCGGGTGGCCCGCGAACACAACGCGACCAACTTCATGGTGATGCAGGCCGCGCTGGCCGTGCTGCTGGCCAAGCTCAGCGCGAGTTCCGATGTGGCGGTGGGCTTTCCGATCGGGGGACGCCGCGACCCCGCGCTCGACGAGTTGGTCGGCTTCTTCGTCAACACGTTGGTGTTGCGCGTGGACGTGGCGGGCGACCCGAGCGTCGCCGACCTGCTGGCCCAGGTGCGGGCGCGCAGCCTGGCCGCCTACGAACACCAGGACGTGCCCTTCGAAGTGGTCGTCGAGCGGCTGAACCCGACCCGATCGCTGACCCACCACCCGCTCGTCCAGGTGATGCTGGCCTGGCGGACCCTGCACGACACAGTCGGCGACCCCACCGCCCGGTTCGCGGCGGGAGAGCTGGAGCTCACCCAGATGCCGGTGGACACCGGCACCGCCCGCATGGACCTGGCGCTTTCCCTGGAAGAGCACTTGGACGCGGACGGTGAGCCGGCCGGCATCGGCGGGGTGGTGGAATTCCGCACCGACGTGTTCGACGCGGCCACCATCGAAACCCTGATCGAGCGGTTGCAGCGCGTGCTGGTGGCTATGACCAGCGACCCGACCCGGCGGCTGTCGTCGATCGGCGTGCTCGATGACGCCGAGCGAATCCGGTTGGAGGACTGGGGCAACCGGGTCGCGTTGAGCGAGCCGGCCAGGCCGCCGGTGTCGATTCCGGAGCTGTTCGCCGCGCAGGTGGCGCGGGTGCCCGACGCCGCCGCGGTGACCTTCGAAGACCGGTCGATGACCTACCGCGAACTCGACGACGCGGCAAACCGGTTGGCTCGCCGGTTGGCCGGCGGGGGCGTGGGGCCGGGCGGGCGCGTGGCGCTGCTGCTGCCCCGCTCGGCCGAGGCCATCGTGGCGATCCTGGCGGTGGTGAAGACCGGGGCGGCGTACGTGCCGATCGATCCGGCGGTGCCGGAGGCCCGGATGCAGTTCGTGCTCGGCGACGCCGCGCCCGTCGCCGCGATCACCACCGCCCAGTACCGCCCGCGGCTGGACGGACACGATCTGCTGATCATCGATGTCCAAGACGCCACCGACGACACCGCCGACGCCCGCCTCGGCACCTTGTTGTCTCCGGCCTGCCCGGACGACGTCGCCTACATCATCTACACCTCGGGCACGACCGGCACCCCCAAGGGCGTCGCGGTCCCGCATCGCAACGTCACCCGGCTGCTGGACACCCTGGCCGGCGACATGGACCTGGTGGGGCGGGTGTGGTCGCAGTGTCACTCGCTGGCGTTCGACTTCTCGGTGTGGGAGATCTGGGGCGCGCTGCTCTACGGCGGGCGCGTGGTGGTGGTGCCCGATTCGGTGGTGCGCTCGCCCGAAGACCTGCACGCCCTGCTGGTGACCGAACGGGTCAGCGTCCTGAGCCAGACGCCGTCGGCGTTCTACGCCCTGCAGGCCGCCGACGCGTTGCAGCCCGAGCTGGCGTCCCAGTTGCAGCTGGAGGCCGTGGTGTTCGGCGGCGAGGCGCTCGAACCGCAGCGCCTGCGCGCGTGGCTGGACAGTCACCCGGGCCGGCCCCGGCTGATCAACATGTACGGCATCACCGAGACGACGGTGCACGCCTCGTTCCGGGAGATCGTCGCCGACGACGTCGACACCGCCGTGAGCCCCATCGGGGTGCCGCTGGGCCACCTGGGTTTCTTCGTGCTCGACGGGTCGTTGCAGCCCGTGCCCCCCGGTGTGGTCGGCGAGCTGTACGTCGCCGGCGGCGGCTTGGCGCACGGGTACGTCGGGCGCGCGGGCCTGACCGGGACGCGGTTCGTCGCGTGTCCGTTCGCGGGAGCGCCGGGACAACGGATGTATCGCACCGGCGACCTGATGAGCTGGGGCGCCGACGGGCAGCTGCGCTACATGGGCCGCGCCGACGAGCAGGTCAAGATCCGCGGCTATCGCATCGAGCTCGGCGAGGTCCAGGCGACACTGAACGGCCTCGACGGCGTCGAGCAGGCGGTGGTGATCGCCCGCGAGGATCGCCCCGGCGACAAGCGCCTGGTGGGTTACGTGACCGGGACCGCGGACCCGGCCGAGGTGCGCGCCGCGCTGGCCGACCGGCTGCCGGCCTACATGGTGCCGGCCGCGGTGGTGGCGCTGGACGCGCTACCGCTGACGGTCAACGGCAAACTCGACACCCGCGCCCTGCCTGCGCCGGAGTATCAGGACGTCGACCACTACCGCGCCCCGGCCGATGCGGTCGAGGAGATCCTGGCCGGCATCTACGCGCAGGTGCTGGGGCTGGAGCGGGTCGGGGTCGAGGAGTCGTTCTTCGAACTCGGCGGGGACAGCATCCTGTCGATGCAGGTGGTGGCGCGGGCTCGCGCCGCCGGCGTGGTGGTTCGGCCGCGCGACATCTTCGTCGAGCAGACGGTGGCCAAGCTCGCCCGGGCGGCCGGGGTGGTCGCCGACGACGCCGACGTGATCGACGAGGGCGTCGGCGCGGTGCTGGCCACGCCCATCATGCGCTGGCTGCAGAGCGTGGATGGACCGGTCGACGAGTTCAACCAGACCGTGCTGGTGCAGGCCCCGGTGGGGGTGACGTCGTCCGACGTGGTGGCGGTGTTGCAGGCCTTGCTGGATCGGCACCCGATGTTGCGGCTGCGCGTCGACGACTACAACACCGACGGCACCGACGGGTGGTCGGTGACGGTGCCCGAACCCGGTGCGGTGGACGCGCGCGGGTGCCTGCAGACGGTGGACGTGCTGTCCGACGACGCGGTCACCGCGGCGCGGTCGCGGTTGAACCCGGCCGCCGGGGTGATGCTGAGCGCGCTGTGGGCGGCTCCCACCGGGCAGCTGCTGTTGATCGTTCACCATCTCGCGGTCGATGGGGTGTCGTGGCGGATCCTGCTCGAGGACCTCAACCTGGCCTGGGCGCAGCATCGCGGCGGCCAGCAGGTGGTGTTGCCGGCGCCGCGGACGTCGTTCGCCCGGTGGGCGGCGCTGCTGGCCGAGCACGCCCACCGTCCCGAGGTCGTGGAGCAGGCGCGCGCGTGGCGGCAGATCGCCGCGCTGCCCGCGGAGTTGCCGGCGGTGCAACCCGCGGTGGATACCTATGCGACCGCCGGGAACCTGTCGGTCGAGCTCGACGCCGAGACGACCCGGATGCTGCTCGGCGAGGTGCCGGCGGCGTTCCACGCCGGCATCCACGAGATCTTGTTGATCGCGTTCGCCTTGGCGTGTGCCGAGTTCTTGGGCACTGGCTCCGCCCCCATCGTGATCGACGCGGAAGGTCACGGGCGCCAGGAGGAGCTGGACGCAAGCGTCGACCTGTCGCGCACGGTGGGGTGGTTCACCACCAAGTATCCGGTGGCGCTCGCGGTGGGCGGGCTGGACTGGGCGCAGGTCCTGGCCGGTGACGCGGGGCTGGGCGCGGTGATCAAAGACGCGAAGGAGCAGCTTCGCGCCCTGCCGGACGGTCTGACCTACGGGATGCTGCGCTACCTGAACAGCGACGTCGACCTGGAGGGGCCCGACCCGACGATCGGGTTCAACTACCTCGGGCGGCTGGGCGCCGCGGCGACCGAGGTGTCCGGGGACATCTGGGAGATCCGCCAGGACGGCTGGTCGGTGACCGGCGTTGCCGCGGCGACGCCCATGCCGCTGATGCACACGGTCGAGCTCAACGCGGGCACCCTGGACGCCGAGACCGGTCCTCGCCTGCGCGCGGGGTGGACGTGGGCCCCGTCGGCCCTGGATCAGGCGCGGGTCACCCGGCTGAGCCGGTTGTGGTTCGACGCGCTGGCCGGCATCTGCGCGCACGTGCGCAGCGGTGGGGGCGGCTTGACGCCGTCGGATATCGCGCCCGCCCGGCTGACCCAACTGCAGATCGACGAGCTGGCGCGGCAATACCGCATCGCCGACGTGCTGCCGCTGACCCCGCTGCAGCAGGGCCTGCTATTCCACGCCAGCACCGCCCAGGGCGGCGACGACGTGTACGCGGTGCAGCTCGACGTCGCGCTGAGCGGTCGGCTCGACCAGCACCGCCTGCGGGACGCCGTGCACACCGTGGTCGCCCGCCACCCCAACCTGGCGGCCCGCTTCACCGCCCGGTTCGACCAGCCCGTGCAGATCATCCCCGCCGACCCCGTGGTGCCGTGGCGCTACCTCGACCTCAGCGGGGGCGATGCGGACGTCGACGAGCAGATCAAGGAGGTCTGCGCCGCCGAACGCGCCGCGGTCTACGACTTGGCCGACCATCCCGCCCTGCGGGTCGCGCTGATCCGCACCGGGCAGGACCGGCACCGGTTCGTGCTGACCAATCACCACATCGTGCTGGACGGGTGGTCGCTGCCGATCCTGCTGGGCGAACTGTTCGCCAGCTATTACGGCCAGCGACTGCCCGCGGCCGGGTCGTATCGCCGGTTTGTGTCGTGGCTGGCCGGCCGTGACGTCGATGGCGCCCGGGCGGTGTGGCGCGAGATATTCGACGGCTTCGCCGCGCCCACCCTCGTCGGGCCGCCGGATTGGTTCGGGCTGGGCCGGCGCGGCGTCGCGTCGTTCCGGGTGCCCGAAGACACCACCCGGGCGCTCGGCGAGTTGGCGCGCACGCGGCACACCACCGTGAGCACCGTGCTGCAGGCCGCCTGGGCGCAGCTGCTGACGTGGCTGACCGGCCAGCGCGACGTCGCCTTCGGCGCCGTCGTCTCCGGGCGTCCGGCCGAGGTGCCCGGCGCGGACTCGATGGTCGGCCTGTTCATCAACACGGTGCCGGTGCGGGCGACCATCACGGGGGAGACCACTACCACCGACCTGCTGGATCAACTGCAAGGCGAACACAACCGCACGCTGGACCACCAGCACCTGGCGCTGAGCGAGGTCCACCGCGTCACCGGCCACGCCAGGCTCTTCGACACCGTGTTCGTCTACGAGAACTACCCCGCCGATCCCGCCGCCTTGGCGGGGACCGACGGGCTGGCCATCACCGACATCGCCAACCGCGACTACTACCACTACCCGCTCACCGTCCAAGCGCTGCCGGGCCGGGAGGTGGAGCTGCACGTCCAATTCCGCGCGGACGTTTTCTCACCGGCCGACATCGAGGCGCTGATCGAGCGATTCCAGCAGACGCTGGTCGCCATGACCACCGGCCCGACGCGACCGTTGTCGTCGATCGAGGTGCGAGACGACGGGAAGCAC
Organism: Mycobacterium sp. E2327; assembly: GCF_001672675.1. Taxonomy (NCBI): domain Bacteria; kingdom Bacillati; phylum Actinomycetota; class Actinomycetes; order Mycobacteriales; family Mycobacteriaceae; genus Mycobacterium; species Mycobacterium sp. E2327. The sequence goes on along the minus strand of NZ_LZKE01000012.1, from coordinate 4,764 downwards.
GCGCGCCCCGACCGGTCTAGCTACTACGCAGCGCCGGCGCCGTCAGCGCCCGACCACAACGGCAACGGCAACGGCCACCATGCCCCCGCCAGCCTGGTCGAACAGATCTTGACGGGCATCTACGCAAAGGTGCTCGGGGTGGACCACGTCGGAATCGACGAGTCGTTCTTCGACCTCGGCGGGGACTCCCTTGCCGCGATGCGAGCCACCGCCACGATCAACACGGCCCTCGACGCGAACCTCGAGGTGACCGCGCTGTTCGAGGCCCCGTCGGTCAGGCGGTTGAGCCAGCGCTTGGCCGGACATGCCTGCGCGGTGGACGTTCCCGCCGCCAGCCCGGCCGGCGATTAGCCACACCCGGGGCCGGTGCGGTCGCTACCACATGGATGGCACCAGCCGGTAGCGAACCTTCTGCGTGTACTCGCGGTATCCGTCCAGCTCCTTTTGGAGCAGCTTCTCCTCGTCGCGGATGCGCGAGGCCAGCACGAGCAGGCCGGGAACCACGAAAACCAGTCCCCAGTAAGAACCGAGCGCAAGGGGGATACCGACCATCATGATCACGTTGCCCGTATACATCGGATGCCGCACCAGCCCGTACAGACCGCTGGAGACGACCTCTTGGCCCGACTGCACCTGGACGGTCGCCGACGCGTAGCTGTTCTGGATGATCACCAGCGCCACCACGCCCAGGCCGATGGCCACCAGGACGTCTCCGACCACGCAGACCGCCGTCGGCACCGGCGACCAGCCGAAGCGGTGATCGAGGGCGCTGACCACGACCATGGCGGCCAGCGATACGTACAAGCCGGCGATGATGACGCGCTGCGCCAGCCGGGCCTCGGCCGCCGGGCCCCCTCGCATCCGGGCCTCCAGCGCGGCGGGATTCCTACGGAGTAAGTAGACGGCGGGGATCCAGGCCGTGATTCCGACGACCACCAGAAAAACCCATGCCTGCCAGTAATTGAATGTGCCGGCGGGAAAAAACAGCATCGCGCCGAACACGACGAACTCAATAACACCGAAGACCAGCATTTTGGGAATGGTTTTCACCCATCCTCCTTCGTCCGTCCGTACGCGACGCCAAGAGCGCAGCATTCATTGCCGCTGCCCTACCGGCGGCACAGCACTGAAACTACCGTCGCCCACCCGAAGGATGTGTGCGATTCGTGATAGCCAAACGCCGGACCCCGGGGTGGGGTCCGGCGCGGGCGTCGAGTCGGCGAAGGGTTACGGAAGGAGGCGCTTACCCGGCATCTGCGCTACCGGAAGCAACGCGAAATCCTCTACGGGGACGCATTCCCTGGGGGTGTCGAGGCAGGAACCGCCGCGCCGCAGTTTCTCGATCGCGGTGAGCACTTGGCGGCCCACCGCCATCTGGTACTCGCGCAGGTATTGCGCGCGGCGTGGGTCGTCCTCTGCCAAGTGGTGGGTGAGCGGGTGCTGCGTCTTCCAGACCGCGTCCTGCGCCGCTTCCCCCACGGCGACCAGAAAGTCGTCCTCGTCCATGCTCCCCCAATCGCGCGCCACCGATCCAGTATCGGTAATTTTCCATCTGGAAGGCGGTTTTAGCAATTTTTACCCACGGCATTTCGCTATTAAACATCTGCTAAGTGAGAATGGATCCAGTAAACATTTTCATGCCGGCAACTATCGCCCGGAAATGGACCTCCTGTGCGGACATTACGAACTGATTGCCCTGCTTGACATGGCATCTGGTACCGGCCTGGGTTCGTGGAGGGCTCGATGGTACGGGTCGTTGGGCTCGGAGAGGGCAAATTCCTTTTGGGAGCCGGCGAAGTTTCCCTGACGCAAATTTAGGTTTTCACTTGGTTTGCCGACCCGGACGCCGGCTGCCGAACGTAATTGGAGTTCACCAGCCCGAACGGCGGCGACGAGACGGGCGCCGACGAGCCCGGGAAATTGCCGGCAACGGAAACTTCACCGGCTCGGCGGAGCCGGCCCACAAGGGCGGACGGCCCTCGGTGCGTCGACGCGCCGCGCCGAGGGCACCTGGCGTCCTCGCGGCGCCGCAACCCGGCGCCTTTTCGGGGACTTTTGCGCCGAACCACCGAAAGATACGCAAAGTTGAGAATGCCGCGCCGGATCGTGATTTAGGATCGATTACGGCGGGATGAGATGAATGATGTTATGTGTGCCGATCATGACCGGGGTTGGCAACGGTGACCGCGCTGCAGTGGCAAGCGCGAACGCCGGGACGCCGCCTGGTCGCCTTTTCCGGCCTGCCCGCCGCGGGTGCGGAACACGACGGACGAAATCTCGTGAAACGTTGTAAGGCACGTGTGCAACGGGATACGTTTTCACTTTCGTCAGTGGATCGTGATCGTCGTGTGAAGGCCTGCGCGCCGGAGGCGGTCTTCGGAGGTCAGCCGTGTCCTATGTGATCGCAGCGCCGGACGTGCTTGCGGCCGCGGCGGCGAAGGTGGCGAGCATCGGCTCGTCGCTCAGCGCCGCGAATTCGGCGGCGGCGGCCTCGACCACCGGTGTCGTCGCGGCGGCCGGTGACGAGGTTTCGGCGGCGGTCGCGTCCGTGTTCTCCGACGTCGCAAAGCAGTTTCAGGCCTTAAGCGCTCAGGCGGCGACGTTTCAATCCCAGTTCGTGCAGGCCCTGACCGGGTCGGGCGGGGCATATGCGGCGGCCGAGGCGACCAACGCCGCGAGCATTTCGCCTTATTCGATTTTCGCGCCGATCTGGAACGCGGTAGCCGACGCCTCCGGGGCGACCCCGCCGCCCAGGACCGACGTCCTGGGGACCGTGATGTACGAGTTGAACCAGACCAGCCAGCAGCTCGTCGGTGCCCCGCTGTTCTTCGACGGCGCCGACGGGACCCAGGCCAGCCCCAACGGCCAGAACGGTGGCTTGCTGCTCGGCAATGGCGGTAAAGGCTGGGACTCCACCGTCGCCGGCGTGGCGGGCGGCAACGGCGGGCAGGCCGGGATCTTCGGCAACGGCGGCGCCGGCGGCCTGGGCGGCGCCGGTGCGGCCGGCGGGAACGGCGGGGCCGCCATCTGGGGCGGCAACGGCGGGGCCGGTGGTGCCGGCGGGGCCTCCCTCACCTCCGGGGTGAACGGCGGTAACGGCGGCATCGGCGGGCCCGGTGGGTTCCTGTCGGGTGTCGGTGGTGCCGGTGGGGCCGGCGGGAGCGCAACGGATGCGACCGGCGGCACCGGCGGAGCCGGCGGCAACACGGGCTTCCTCGGGGGCGCCGAATTGGGCGTGGGCGTTCCGCAAGGCGGTACCGGCGGGGCGGGCGGCATGAGCCTCACCGGCCAGGGCGGCACCGGCGGGGCCGGCGGCGCCGGCTTTACGTTGGGCGGGACCGGCGGTGCCGGTGGCCAGGGCGCCACCGGCGGTGACGGCGGCGCGGGCGGTGTCGCGTTCAACCTGGGCTGGGGAACCGCCACCGGCGGGACCGGCGGCGACGGCGGCATCGGCACGGTCGGCGCCGGGGGCAACGGCGGCCACGGGGGCGGCGCGATCATGGGTCCCTACAACTTCACCATCGACACTTTCAACGGCCTGGCGCTCTACCCGCCCGGGTGGGGCACGGCCACCGGCGGGCTCGGCGGCACCGGTGGATTCGGCGTCACGGTCGGCGGTACCGGCGGGACCGGCGGCACCGCGCAGAACTACTTGGCGACGGGACATTCCATCGGCGGCACCGGCGGCACCGGCGGCGGCGGCGTCACCGGCGGCAACGGGGGCAACGGGGGCAACGTCTTCGCGATCACCCCGGGCAACACCACCGTCGGAACCGGCGGCGCGGCCGGCGGCACCGGCGGGACCCCCGGCAACCCCGGGCAGGTCATCACACCGTAGCGACGGCCGATGTCGCCCGCCCCGTAGGCTGAACGCCCATGAATGCCTTACCGCGGGCACCGATCGAGGTATCACCGCTGGCGTGGCTGGACGCGGTGGAGAAGCAGCGCCGCGAGGCCGGGCTGCGTCGCTCGCTCCGGCCCCGTCCCGCGGTCACGACCGAGCTGGACCTGGCTTCCAACGACTACCTCGGGCTGTCCCAGCACCCCGACGTGATCGAGGGGGGCGTTGCGGCGCTGCGCATGTGGGGCGCCGGGGCCACCGGCTCGCGCCTGGTGACCGGCGACACCGAGCTGCACCAGGAATTCGAGTCCGAGCTCGCCGAGTTCGTCGGCGCCGCCACGGGCTTGCTGTTCTCCTCCGGCTACACCGCCAACCTGGGAGCCGTCGTCGGCCTGTCCGGCCCCGGCTCGCTGCTGGTGTCCGACGCCCTTTCGCACGCCTCGCTGGTGGACGCATGCCGGCTGTCGCGTGCCCGGGTGCGGGTGACGCCCCACCGCGACGTGACCGCCGTCGACGCGGTCCTGTCCTCCCGCGACGAGGAGCGCGCCGTCGTCATCACCGACTCCGTCTTCAGCGCCGACGGCTCGCTGGCCCCGGTGCGCGAACTGCACGAGGTGTGCCGCCGCCACCGCGCGCTGCTCATCGTCGATGAGGCGCACGGCCTCGGGGTGCGCGGCGGCGGGCGCGGGCTGCTGCACGAGCTCGGCCTCGCGGGCGCGCCCGACATCGTGATGACCACGACGCTGTCCAAGGCGCTCGGGAGCCAGGGCGGGGTGGTGCTCGGCCCGGCGGCGGTGCGCGCGCACCTGATCGACGCGGCCCGGCCGTTCATCTTCGACACCGGCCTGGCGCCCGCGGCGGTGGGCGCCGCGCGGGCTGCGCTGCAGGTGCTGCGGGCCGAGGCGTGGCGGCCGGACGCGGTG